>JAVXTN010000102.1:0-4279 GCA_036642635.1 Erysipelotrichaceae bacterium | reverse complement strand
AAAGCCCATAGCTGCTAATACACTGCCTAAATTAACACATACACTACTTTTACCAACCCCACCTTTACCAGATGTTAATGCAATAACTCTACTCATAGTATCCTCCTACTCAATAACAACGTTACGATTATTATAATACATTTTACAAGTTGATAAATTTGTCACATTTTGGAAGTGTGAATCACATATTCTAATTTGTGCTTCATTAGCTCCTGCACATACACAACTATTATTTCTATTTAATAAATCTATCTTTCCTTTTACACTACCAGTAACATATAAGTTACCACTAATTTTAATATAAACATCAGCTTCTATTGATGAAGATATAATAATATCTTCATCAAAATAATAATCATTACCAGCATATAAACTATCTATAACCTTAATAGTCTTATTTACTATTGGTTTTTCAAACCCTAATATTATAGAACTATTATTTAAACACACATTAAATATAGCTAATAGTTGTTCATCACTAACGTTTCTATTTAAACTAAAAAAAGCCGAGAATTGCCCCTTAGATAATTTTGAGCAAACCTTCAGCTTTTCATTTAAGCATTTTAAAAATAATGTAAAATCAGTTAAATTTCCATAAACATAATAAATATTATTTATTGCTTTGACAACAACTTCACCCATGAGATTCTTTCCTCCTTACGCATGCGTAAATCACGTCGATCTTTTAGGTCATCTTTAAGTCGATCAAAATAAATTACAAGCACACATAAGAATGCATTAATTACTAGTGTTAAAAACATTCTTTTTATTAGCCAAGCTTGTATACCTAATTTGGTCATACTAGTTATGATCATAAAGAAGTATACTATAAACTCATTGACGAATATTGTCGAAATAATAAGCATTACACTTTCAAATAAAGTTTTAGTTAAATGTATAGCCCATTTCTTTAATATAAAGGCACATATTACAAATACTATAGCATATAAAGCAAATGTATCTGCATAAAAGAAATCATAGAACATTCCAAAACTAAAGACAAAAGCATAGGTACTAAATGTATCCATCTTTCTTATTACTATTAGCATTGCTGAAAAACCAATCCATGGTATAAACATTAAGTTTGTCATCATAAAGTTATTAACTAATATATTATTTATAACTCCATCAAATATAAAACCTAATAAAACAAATATAGTATTTAATAACATATTATTCACCACCTGAGTTAATAACTGCTACATAATCAAAATCATTATAATCTACTGCTGGTTTAACAAATACTGTTTTTCCTATTTGATTATTTAAATTTTCTACACTACTTACTGTTCCTACTAGGATTCCTGACGGGAACACTCCTCCATTACCTGATGTAATGACTGTTTTTCCTGCTTCTAAATCAATATTATTATCAAATAAATGTACTAAATAATTAGATGTATTAGGATCATAATTTTCTAATATAGCTTCAGCAGTTTGATTCTTATTTACTTCTATTCTTACTGATACTTTATTAGATTTATCTTCACTTGTTAATAGCTTAACTTTAGAAGTGTTTTCTCCTACTTCACTTATTCTTCCTATAAGTCCTTTAGAATTTATTACAGCCATATCTTTCTTAATATTATCTTTTGATCCTTTATCAATAGTAATAAATGAATTCCACATATTAACATCTCGATAAATAACATTAGATTGTATACAGCTATAACTAGTCATTGATGCAATTAACTTATTAAGTTCTTCTAATTCTTTTAATGCTCTTTGTGATTCATTATAAGCTGCTTCAAATTGAGGTTGTTGACTCATTTCTTTTTTCATTTCATCATTTTCTTCTAATGCTGTCCATAATCTAGAAAAATCATCAAACCAACCATGAACTAAATTAGTAGGTTTCTCAATCAATGTATATTTTATCATCATGAATGAATCATAAGCTAAATTAGTTAATAAATTTCTATTTTCCATAGTTTTAGTTATAAACCCTAATCCCATTACTAACATTATAATAAATATAATAATTCTTTGTTTCTTATTAAACTTTGACATTAGATCACCTCAGATATATTTACTAAAATAGTATACCATAAAAAAGTTCCTAATAACATATTTATGTAATTAGAAACTTTTGAGCAAAACTAAAATAGTTATTCTTTCCTACTATTATATGTTCAACGATTGGTATTCCCATTAATTTACCTATTTCGCATAGATTCTTTGTTAGTGCTATATCTTGTTCTGATGGTGTACATTCACCTGTTGGATGATTATGTGCAATTATTATCTTTGCTGTACTTATTCTCATTGCTTCTTTAAATATTTCTCTAGGATGAACTAGTGAAGAATTTAATGAACCAATAAATAATATCTTATAAGTTATTATCTCATTCTTAGTATTTAAATATACTGCTATAAAATTTTCTTGTTTCTTATAGCCTATTTCATTATTTAACCAGTTAGATAATATAAGTGGATTACTTATTGATATTACTTCAGTATCATTTGGTACACTCATTCTTTTTACTAACTCTACACAGGCTTTTAATTGTAAGGCTTTAGCTTCTTTAATCCCTTTTATCTTTTTAAAATCTTCTATTTCATAACTTAATAGATTACTTATCCCCTTAGCATCCATTAATAAATTATCAGCTACTTTAAATACATCATTATATTTACTTCCACTACCTAATATTAAAGCTAGGACTTCTTGATTAGATAGTTTATCTATTCCAAATTTAATTGCTTTCTCTCTTGGTCTTTCATTACTTGGCATTTCTTTTATATTAATTCCCCATCAACTCCATTAATTTATTATAGTCTGCATTAATATAAGCAGTTTTAGCTTCTTGTTCTTCTATAGTTTTATTCTTTATTATATATTCCATATTATTATCTCTTAATGGTTTTGCACATTCATTAGCTGCATCAGAATTATTACTTATACAGGTTACAATAGCATTTAGGTTATCTTCCTTCAATTTATAGCCTTCTAGCTTAATTGTTTCTAATTTCTTATTCATTCCTTCTATAGATGCTTCTTTTTCATAGAGTCCTACTTGAACATAATATATTTGGACTTTATTTATTTGTGCTTTTCCTATTAGTATGTAATATATAAACCCATATGCTATAGATAGTACTATTGCTCCTAAATATACTACTTTAGAACTTTTCATTTTATCACCTAATACAGACTATGTTTATATGCTAAATTATAGAACTATCCCCAAGAAAAATGTAATCCTCCAAATGATAATCTTCCTCTATTAGAGAACATAATTTTAAATACTCCAACTACTACTGCAAATCCTACAATGTATCCCATCACTTATTCACCTCCTCCTATTCATGATACGCATATTAAAAAATAATTCCTAGTGTAGGAATTATTTTTAATATATATTTACTCTAATCTTTTATATATTTAGCTTCAAACTCACTTATAGGTAATGCTTTATCATAATAGTAACCTTGAGCTAAATTACATCTTACTTCTTTTAAGAATTCTACTTGTTCTATTGTTTCTACTCCTTCACATAATACAGTTATATTAATTTCTGAGGCCAACTTAATTATAGATTCTATAACTATTCTTCCTTTTTTAGTAGCTACATTATCACTTAAGAATTTACAATCTAGTTTTAATAAATCTACTGGTATAGTACTTAATAAATTTAAAGAAGAGTAACCACTACCAAAGTCATCCATAGCTATACCAAAGCCTAAAGATTTTAATCTAGAACAAATATCTTTAATAATATTAAGATTATCAAATACAGCACTTTCAGTTAATTCAAATTGTATATAACTAGCAGGTACACTATATTTAATTCTTATTCTTTCAAAACGATCAGCAAAATCTAAATTATATAAATGTAATCTAGATAAATTAACAGCTATTTTTAAATCAGTTTTTCCTAAACTAATCCATTCTTTTAATAATTTACATACTTGTTCAAAGACAAAGAAGTCTATTTCAGTAACAAATCCATTCTTTTCAAATAGTGGTATAAAAGAGTCTGGTTGAATCATAAGATTATTCTTAGTTTTCCATCTAATTAGAGCTTCGGCTCCTACTGTTTTACCATTAGTTAAATTTACTTTAGGTTGTAAATATACTTTAAATTCATCATTTTCTAATGCTCTATGCATATTATTTTCTAGTTCTTTTAGTTCTAAATCATTCTTTTTTATAGAAGCATCATAAAATGCTATATTCTTAACTCCATGGCCTTTAATACTCTTTTGAGCTAGTATTGCTTTATCTTGCATTTCTCTTATATCTGTATCTTCTTCTTCAAGATAGTAAATACCACAA
>JAVXTN010000101.1:0-4290 GCA_036642635.1 Erysipelotrichaceae bacterium | reverse complement strand
TAGTGATAATTATGCTAATGGTTATAAAGTAATGGAATTATATAAAGAAATAGCATTAATAAATAAAACTACAGCTAGTAGAGTAGAAAAAGCATTAAGATATGCTATAAAAGAATCTAATTTAGATGATAGAATTAAATGTAATGAATTTATATTAACATTAAATGCTAAAGTACTATTAGAGAAGGAGAAGAATAATGACTAATGCATTATATATACATATACCCTTTTGTAAACATATATGCGCCTATTGTGATTTTGATCGCTGTGGTTATAATGAAAAACTAGCTACTCAATACATATATTCATTAGAAAAAGAATTAAATACTATAAAGAATAAAAGATATAAAACTATTTATATTGGAGGAGGTACTCCTAATGCATTAAGTGATAGCTTATTATATAAGCTATTGCAAATGGTTGAACCATTTGCTAAAGACATTAAGGAATATACAATAGAACTTAATGTCGAAGAACTTAATGCATCTAAATTAAATATTATTAAAGAAAGTAGTATAAATAGAGTATCATTAGGAGTACAAACATTAGATGATAATATATTAAAAATTATAGAAAGAAAACATACTATAAAAGAAGTATTAAAAGCTATAAAAGATATAAGAAATATAGGAATTGATAATATATCAATAGATTTAATATATGGATTACCAAAACAAACATTAGAAAAATGGAAACAAGATTTAGAAGAAGTAGTTAAATGGGATATAAAACATATATCTATATATTCATTAACAATAGAAGAACACTCTAAATTTGGAAGAGAACATAGAGAACTAATAGATAATGAATTAGAGGGACAATACTATGAAAAAGGAATAGAAATATTAGAAAAGAATGGATTTAAACAATATGAAGTAGCTAATTTTGCTAAAGAAGAAAAAGAATCAATACATAATAAAGTATATTGGGAATATGAAGACTTTGAAGGAGTAGGATGTGGAGCAAGTGGTAAAGTTAAAAATGAAAGATACTATAATGAATTTAAAATCAATGAATATATAAAAGGAATATATATAAAAGAAGTAACTAAGTTAAGTAAAGAAGAAATAAAGTTTGAAGCAATAATGATGAATTTAAGATTAAGAAAAGGAATAAATATTAAAGAATATAATAAGAAATATGAATGTGATATATTGAAAGATAATGAAAAAGCTATAAAAGAATTAAGCAATAAGGATTGGATTAAGGTGGAAGAAGATTATATAAAGACAAGTAATGAAGGACAAATGCTATTACATGAAGTATTAATGTATTTTATGAAATAAGGAGATAAAGATGATAAAAGAACTATTAGTAAGTGCTCAAGTAGTGTTGATGGTACAAAACTATTTGAAAAATGGAAATTATGAAGAACTTGTAGATGAAAAGAAATTAAAGATAAAAGAAATAAAGTTTGAAAGTATAGAACATACAGTATTTAAAAATAAAGTAGTAAGACAAAAGAATATAAAAGAGTTTATAGATTATTTGATGAAACAAAAATGCAATACAATAGCAATAAACATAAGTGATAATATAGATAAAGATTTATGTGGAGTAGTAAATGGGATGCCATGCAGTATATATGTGGAATATAAAGATCTATCATATATGTACTTTAAAACAGTAGAAGTAGATAAAGAAGGCAATTATAGCTATAGTTATAATGCTAAAATATGTGCAGTAAGAAATAGTTGGAAAGAATTTGATATAGATATATTAAAAGAAGAATTACAATTAACAAAAGAATACTTTGAAAAAATAGAATGTAAAAAAGAAGAAAAAAGAATGGGAACATCAATAGAATACTTAAATGAAGTAGATAATATAAAAGAAGAATACTATAAGCTATTACCTAAAGCATATTATAAGACAACTGTAGCGTTGTTTGCTGCATTAGTTAATGCATATTATTTTGGAGAAGAATTTGATCCAAAAGATAAAGTTATTGAAAATACATTAAAGATGGGATGTAGTGAAGAATATTATGAAAGAACAAAGAGATTGAATAAAGTATTGAATGATGCATTTATGTATGTAATTAATATTACTAGAAGATGTTAAATAGGGGTTGTAAAGCATAAAGGATTGTGGTAAGATGTTATAGATTTCTTACTGGGTTTATTGATACCTCATCTTTATACTCGGTATGGAAGGACAATATGTCAATGGAGGACTAACCAATGTTAGCAAAAGCAGAAAAACAAGCAATAATGAAAGAATTCGCAAGAAAAGAAGGAGATACAGGATCTCCAGAAGTTCAAGTAGCTGTATTAACAAGACAAATTAATGTCTTAACAGAACATTTAAAAGCACACAAACATGATTATGCATCTCAACGTGGATTAATGATGATGGTTGGACAACGTCGTAATTTATTAGGATACCTTAAATCTAAAGATTTAGGACGTTATAAAGAACTAATTGGTCGTTTAGGATTACGTAAATAATTAAGAGCCTTAGGGCTCTTTTTTTATACTAATTATTTCATTTAATTATAAACTGTGATATTATTAAATAGACAGAAAAATATGAGGTGAAACAATGACTAAACAAGTATTTAGTTTAGATTTCTGCGGTAGAAATATTACCGTAGAAACTGGTGAAATGGCTAAACAAGCAGGTGGAGCAGTATTAGTAAGATATGATGATACTGTTGTACTATCAGCTTCTACAGCTAGTAATACAGCAAAAATGGATATTGATTTCTTTCCCTTAACAGTTACATTTGAAGAGAAACTATATTCAGTAGGAAGAATCCCAGGAGGATTTCTAAGAAGAGAAGGAAGACCTAGTGAACATGCTACATTAACAGCTAGAATGATAGATCGACCTATAAGACCATTATTTGCTGAAGGATTTAGAAATGAAGTACAAGTAGTAAATACAGTATTATCAGTAGATCAAGATGCTACACCAGAAATGACAGGTATGTTTGGAGCAAGTTTATCATTATGTATATCAGACATACCATTTAATGGACCAATAGCAGGAGTATATGTAGGACTAGTAGATGGAGAATACATTATAAATCCAACACAAGAAGAACTAGCTAAATCTGATATAGACCTAGCAGTAGCTGGAACTAAATACGCATTAAACATGGTAGAAGCAGGAGCTAAAGAAGTAAGTGAAGAAGAAATGCTAGAAGCTATTATGTTTGGACATGAAGCAATTAAAAGATTAATTGCTTTTCAAGAAGAAATAGTTGAAGCAATAGGTAAACCTAAAAGAGAAATTAAACTTTATGAAGTAGATCAAACATTAAATAAAGCAGTAAGAGAATTAATAGAAGAAAGAATGATAAAAGCAGTAAGAATTAAAGAAAAGCTTGAAAGATATGGAGCAATAGATGAGTTAGAAGCAGAAGCTGTAACTATTTATGATGAGATGGAATATGATAACTTGCAATTAAAGAATAATACTATTAAGCAAGTTAAAGAAATATGTCATGATATAGTTAAAGATGAAGTAAGAAGACTTATAACTGTTGATAAGATAAGACCTGATGGACGTAGAATAGATGAGATTAGACCATTAAGTTCAGTAGTAGATATATTACCTAGAGTTCATGGTTCTGCTATGTTTACTAGAGGTGAAACACAAGTATTATCTGTATGTACTTTAGGTGCACTTAATGATAATCAAATTGTAGATGATGTTACTGAAGTAGATACTAAGAGATTTATGCATCATTATAACTTTCCTCCTTATTCAGTAGGAGAAACAGGTAGAATGGGAAATCCAGGACGTCGTGAAATAGGACATGGTGCTTTAGGAGAACGTGCTTTATTACAAGTATTACCAAGCTTAGAAGACTTTCCTTATACTATTAGATTAGTAGCTGAAGTATTAGAATCTAATGGTTCTAGTTCTCAAGCTAGTATATGTGCAGGAACAATGTCTTTAATGGCAGCTGGAGTTCCTATTACAAGACCAGTAGCTGGTATTGCTATGGGGTTAGTTAAAAGTGGAGAAAACCATACTATATTAACTGATATTCAAGGTATGGAAGACCATTTAGGAGATATGGATTTTAAAGTAGCTGGTACTACTAAAGGTATAACTGCTTTACAAATGGATATTAAAATAGATGGTTTAGATCGTGTAATATTTGAAGAAGCATTAGAACAAGCAAAACAAGGTAGAAAACAAATAATGGCTAATATGTTAGCTACTATTAGTGAACCAAGAAGTGATGTAGGTGAATATGCTCTAAAATTAGAATCATTTATGATTAAACCTGATAAGATTAGAGATGTTATAGGTCAAGGTGGTAAAGTTATTAAC
>JAVXTN010000100.1:0-4374 GCA_036642635.1 Erysipelotrichaceae bacterium | reverse complement strand
AGTTTTACAAACAGTTAATTATTATGTTGATATGAATTGAATATTTGTAGAGGTTATAGTTTTTGCAGTACAAATTCTAAAAATCCAATATAAATTTAAACTTAATAATAATTATTTTGAATTTAGACCAATTAACACTTTACTTTTTTATTATAACATGTTAATATATGCATGTAAGCGCTTATCGAAGCAAGAAAGGTAACAAAGGTTATGAAAAAAATAATACTCACCATCTTGTCTTTTATCGTTTTATCATCAACTGTTTCTGCAAATACATGCAATTCTGAATGGATAGTCAAGCTTAACAATAAAGGAGAAAAAGAGATAATTAATACTGTTACTAATGAAATTGTAACAAATTATTATAATTCATCATCTGATGGTAATAATAGTTCCATTTCTCCAGAACAAATGGTAGAAATACTGAATACTCCTGAACAAAATACTAATGAGTCTTCAGATTTTAACTCCGAAAGTATTTCAACCTATGAAGTACCAACTTCCTATTCCCAAACATCATTTAGCCGTATTTGGATTGATTATGTATATGGCCCTTCCGTAAAAGTAACTAATGATGTTATTGGTAAAATGCAAATCACTAGTTCTTGCTCAAGAACATTTAGTAGTAGTTTTGGAGCTTCATTAGAAATGAGTTTAGATTTACGTAATAATATCATCGCTTCATTAGATGGTAGATATGAATCTAGTTTAACTTCAACAACCTCATATACAGCAGAAATACCTAGTGGTTATATAGGACATATTGCATTTAAGCCAGTTTATTTAAAATCATATGGTACTGCAACAAGAAAAACTTATTCTATGTCTGGTTACTTATTAAACACGCAAACATTTGAAGCTTACGGACAAACACCTGTCAAGTTAGCAAACGGATCTTTAGACGGTGTCTATTATACGGTGTCAAGAAAACTATGAAAAAAATAATACCTGTTATAGTAGCAATACTATTATTAGTTGGATGTACAGAAAAGCCAACAGAAAAGCCAACAGAAAAGCCACAAGAAGATTATAAACGAATAGTAGAATATGACTTAGGTGATTTCAACTATGATCTAGAAATACCTAGTTCTAAAATGCCAAGCGGATATGAAAATAAGAAAACTTTCGAAAATAGAATATTAGCAAGTTATCAAATTAATGATAATAGTACAGATAAAGAATATAAGAAATTAAGCAATGAAGAAACTAAAGCAATCATGCAAAATAGAGTATATGACACTGTTGATAATTATAAAAATTTTGAAGTAGATAAAGATATGAAAGTAGAAATATTATCTACTAAAGAAAACTATGTATATAAAAGAACTGAAAGAATGAATTTTTATGGAAATAGTAATATAGATGATAGTGCATTCTATGTACAGGTTAATCCTATAATTTTAAATTCTAATGTTGAAAATTTGAAATTTAATGAAAATATAATGAGCGCTATAAGAGCAAAACAACCAGCATCTGAATATAAAGTACCAGTACGCTATAATTATATGAAAGATAACATAGCTTCAGAATATGCATTCTATTATAGCTTTGTACCTATATATAATTTAGTAGAAGTAAAAGTGAGTAATAGTAAAGAATCAATTAACGTTAAAGTGCTAATCCCACAGTTAGATAAAGATAAGAAGCCTATGGGAATCGTACAACTAGTAGAAGTACTAGATGAACAACTAAAAAGATAATAATAAGAATAAAAGCAGGTTGCTCGAAAGAGCGACCTGCTTTTATTCAATAGATAATAATCGTGTAGCTAAGACACCATTAATATTACTTATATTTAATATAGCATTATCAATTGTATAATCCATATCATTGATATCAACAGTTAACATAACTGAAGCCTTTTGATTAATTGGAATACTCTGATTGATAGAAAGAATATTAGCACCCATCTCAGATAAATGATTAAGTACCTCAGACAGAACACCTAACTCATGATTTAACATTAAAGAAATTACTGCTTTACGTCCCATCGTATTTTGAGAAGGACTAAAAACAAAATCCTTATACTTATAATAAGTAGATCGAGAAATACCAACAGTTTTAACAGCTTCACTAACACCCTTAATTTGGCCATTAGTAAGAAGTTCTCTGACCTCAACTACTTTTTCAAAAACATCAGGAAGAATACTTTTATCAACAATTAGGTACTTACCTACCATTTACAAGCACCATCATAATCAACATCTAAATTATAAACCTTCCAGTTATTATCTAATTTAGATAATGAAGGAGTAATAAGATTATTGAAATTCTTGTCCTTTGAAATAGCCATTAATGTAGAACCAGAACCACTAATAAAGAAAGCAATACAGTTATTTTCCTGACATATTTTTTTTAACCTCATCATAACCTTTAATTAAAGACTTACGATATGGTTCATGAAGACAATCATCTAATGATAGTTTAATTAATTCACTATTAGCAGTTTCTAAAGCTTTCATTAGTACTGCTACATGAGAAGCATTATGAATAGCATCATGATAGCTAACACTAGTTGGAAGAACTTTACGTGCATCACTAGTCTTTGTTTCAAAATCAGGTATCATAGCAAAGAAATGGAGTTCTTTAGAAATATCATATTTTATACTATAAGGTTGATCATTAAACATTAACGAAGCAGTTAATCCCCCATAAATAGCAGGAGCAACATTATCTGGATGTCCTTCTAATTTAGTAGCTAACATTAATACTTCTTCTTTAGTTAAAGGATAATTAGCTATAGCATTAGCACCTAATATACCACCAACTACACAAGTAGCACTACTACCTAAACCACGAGAAACAGGAACATCAGTAGATACACACAATTTAAGTCCCTTAATAGGAAGCTTTAAGTAATCCATAGTTAATTTATAAGCAACATAAATAAGATTATTTTCATTTTGAAATCTTTCTTCACAGCCTTCAATTACTAAACCAGTAGATAGTTCTTCAAAACTATAGGTTGCATAAAGATTTAAAGCAATACCTAAAGAATCAAAACCAGGACCAATATTAGCACTAGTAGCAGGAACCTTTATAGTTACCATAAACTAACCTATTTAACCTTACTTATAACAAATTCTTCCATTTGTTCACGATTAATAGTGTTATTATGAAGAACTTCTTTAGATTCTAAAGAAGATAAGTTAGTAGGAATAGCAACATTAGTACGTTTATTCAATTCACGCATAATATCAAATTCATTACCTAAAGCATTAGCTTCATCTTCTCCATATAATGCACTATATACATTCTTAGAGAACTTATAAGGACTAGCAGTAGCTAATATAACATTCTTACAACCATTAGATGCATTAGAAGCTTCAAATTCTTCAGCAACCTTATATGCTACAGCAGTATGAGGATCTAATAAATATTTACTTTCATTATAAACACGCTTAATAATTTCAGAAGTCTCTTCATTAGTACAATAACCAGCATAGAATTGTTCATCCATTATAGCTTTCATACTAGAACTAACTTTATAGCTACCTTTTTCTTTTAAATCTTTCATTAAAGAATCAATATAACTATTATCACAACCACTAATATAATATAATAATCTTTCTAAATTACTAGAAACTAATATATCCATACTAGGAGACATAGTCTTATGGAAAGGACGTTTACGATCATAAACACCAGATTTAAAGAAATCATATAATACATTATTATCATTAGAAGCACATACTAATTTATTAACAGGTAAACCTAATAGTTTAGCATAATAACCAGCAAGAATATCTCCAAAGTTACCAGTAGGAACTATAAAATTAACCTTTTCTCCTAATTTAATTTGTTTAGTATTAACAAGATTTACATAACTAGCAAAATAATAAACCATTTGAGGAACTAATCTACCTATATTAATAGAATTAGCACTACTAAACTGTATATTCTCTTTAGCTAATTTAGCCTTTAATTCATTATTAGTAAAGATTTGTTTAACTCCAGTTTGAGCATCATCAAAATTACCATCAATACTAACTACACAAGTATTATTACCTTCTTGAGTTACCATTTGTTTCTCTTGTACAACACTAACACCATCTCTAGGATAGAAAACAATAATCTTAGTTTTAGGAACATCTTTAAAACCTTCTAAAGCTGCTTTACCAGTATCACCACTAGTAGCAGTTAAGATAACAATATCATCACTAATATTATTAGTCTTTAAAGCAGTAGTAACTAAATGAGGTAATATAGATAATGCTACATCCTTAAAAGCACTTGTAGGTCCATGAAATAACTCTAATATATAGTCATTCTTAACCTTAACTAATGGAGTTATTTCATGATTTGAAAATTTATTAGTATAAGCTGCATTAACACAGTTATTAATTTCATCTTCACTAAAGTCATCAATCATTG
>JAVXTN010000099.1:0-4407 GCA_036642635.1 Erysipelotrichaceae bacterium | reverse complement strand
TCTTCTAACGAATCGGATTAAAGAGAGTCATTATATCACCCGCTCAGTTTATGTAAGAACCTATACTATCATGACTAACAAAATGACAAATAAAAAAAAGGACTAAGTCCTTTTAGTGTTTACAACTACATTCTTCAGTAGATTCTTCATGGTCACATTCACCATTACATTCTCCACTATCACAATTACCTTTACAATGTTCACAACCATTAGCTTGTGCAGCTATTTGTTTTTCATAAACTAAAGTATCAATAACTATACATTCTATTTCTAATTTAACATCTTTAGGTAACTTAGCAACTTGAACACAACTACGAGCTGGATAAGGTTCAACTAAGAAAGAACCATATACTTTATTCATAGCATCAAATTCACTTAAATCACTCATAAATATAGTAGTTTTAACTACATGTCTAAATTCTAATTCCATTTCTCCTAATACTGCTTGAATATTCTTCATTACTTGTTCAGTTTGTTCTTCAATAGTAGTACCCTTAACTGTATTAGTAAAAGGATCTAAAGGAATTTGTCCACTTAAATAAACGAAATCTCCTAATTTAACTGCTGGTGAGTAAGGTCCTAAAGCCTTTGGTGCAAATTCACTTTTAATTGCTTTTGTAAACATATAATTCTCCTATTCCTGTTCATCTATATAAGATGCAACATCTATTTCTACTTTGGTAGCTATACCATCTTTTGTTTCTAATACTTTAATAGTAAAGTTTTCATATTCTAATTCTCTATTTTTTCTAACTTTACGTCCTTCATTTAATTCATTAACCCAAGCTCCAATTGTTAAAGCTTTAGTTATTGGTGGTTCTTGATCATCTATATAATTATCAAAGAAATCACTTATCATTACATGTCCTTCTACATCAAAGGTATGTTGTCCTATTTCTACTACATGAGTAGGTAGTGGATCATATTCATCATATATTTCCCCTACTAGTTCTTCTAATACATCCTCTAATGTTACAATTCCAACAAAGTTATGTGATTTTATATTCTCAACTACGATAGCCATATGGCTTCTAGATTTTTGAATATTATGTAATATATGATAAAGTTTACGTCTTTGTGAAACATATATAGGCTTTTGCATAAGATCTTTAACAACAATAGGTTTATCAGTTAATAGATTATCTAAAACATCACGTACTCTTAGAACTCCTACTGCTTGTAAGGTTTTATAAGATATTACTGGAAATCTAGATAACTTATATTTATTCATAATGATTTTAAGTTCTTCATATGTTGTAGTATCATATATAAATACTACATCATCTTTAGGTACCATAATATCTCGTACTGTTTTATCATCAAATTCTATTGCACTTTCAATTAGTTCTCTTTCTTCTTGCTCTAGTACTCCTTCTGTCTCAATGGTAGTTACTATTTCTAATAACTCATCTTCAGTAGCAGTTACATTGTCATCTTTATCAAAAATATTTTCTATCTTAACTACTAAAGAAGTTAAGGGTTTAAAGAAAAGCATTAGGTATTTTAATGGCTTAGCAGCTATAAGGGATATTGTTTCAGGATTCTGTTTAGCTATAATCTTTGGTGTTATTTCTCCAAAGATTAGGATTAGAACTGTCATCATAAATGTAGCTATAGCTACTCCATTAGAGCCAAATAAAGCAATAAACAAACTAGTAGCAATAGAAGTAGCTAATATATTTGCTATATTATTACCTATTAATACTGTTGTTATAAGTTGAGTAAAGTTTTTTGCATTGTTATATGCTATCTTTGCTTTTTTATTTCCGTTCTTTACCATTTGTTTAACTCTAATCATATTAACACTAGAATAAGCTGTTTCTACTGAAGAAAAACATGCTGATAAAATTAATAAAAAGCCTAATACGATAATATTAATTATCTGCGTTTCGTCCAACGATTACCACTCCCTAAAGTATTTCTCACGATTAGATAATAACTTTGCTTTTCGATTTTTAAATCTTTTATAAGCAAGTAAGGTTAATAAACTAATTGGAATTAAAGCTATAGATATAATAGATAAGTAATCACTTATATTTTCAATCATTAAATCACCTCAAGAAGTATTATACTATAAATGAATAAAACTAACAAGATTATAAATAAGTTTAAAGTTACTTATGTGTAATGAATATTATACAAATGAAATGAAATAATTGGTTTAAAATTCCATAGTACTTAATGTATAACTAATTATCTTTAGCAAATAATATTATTAGGAGGTAATAATTATGAAAAAAGCTAAAGTAATTAAACAAGAAAGCTTTGTTGCTGCTCGACGTAATCCTGATGGAACTTTAAAGGAATTTAAATCTAGTTCTGGTAAGGTTTATGATTATGAGATGGCTTTAGAAGCTGTAGAAAAGGGTATGATTAAAAATGCTTTACCATTTACTGGCCGTGATGGTGCTAGACACATTCGTGGTGTTAATGATGGTGAAAAATCTACTAATTTATCAAGTTTAAAAGAGTTTTAATATTATAAAAAAATTGTACTAGGGTGAACCTAGTACAATTTTTTAGTAGTTGTTTAAGAAGTCTTCTCCTTTTATAGTTTCATGATGAATTAAATCTTGATAATCTAATTGTCTTAAAGCTTCATAAAGGATAATAGCAGCTGTATTACTGACATTTAAGCAACGTGCTTCTTCTACCATAGGTAATCTCATGCATGTATCTAAATGATCATGTAATATATGTTTATCAATTCCAGTACTTTCTCTTCCTACTACAAAATATAAATCTTGTTTAGCTTCTTTAAGATTAAATTCACTTGGAGTTTTTTGTCCATATCTAGTTAAGAAATAATAACTACCATTTGAATTTTTACTAATAAAATCTTCCCAGTTTTCATATATGTGATAGTTTAATGAATGGATATAATCCATTCCTACTCTTCTTACTCTTTTTTCATCAAAACTAAAACCTAATGGTTTAATAAGATGCATAACTGTATTACTTGCTACACATGTTCTCATCATGTTTCCAGTATTTTGTGGTATTTCTGGTTGATATAAAACTAAATGTAATTGTTGTTTACCATTCATATAGTTTAATAGTTTTATTAATGCTTTATAACGATGTGATACCTTATTCTTTTTAGATTCTTCTACATTAGCAAAAGTAGTTTTAAAATCTTCATAATAGAATATAGGATCATATCCAAATCCTTTATTACCTATTTCTTCGTCAGTTATTGTTCCTTCTACTATACCTCTAAAAGTAGCACTACTTCCATCAGCTTTAACATAAGCTATAGAACAAATATATTGTGCTCTTCGATCACTTGCTTCTTTTAATAATTCTATAATATGATTATTCTTTATAGAATATTCAGTATCATAACCCATATACCTAGCACTATGGATACCAGGCGCTCCATCTAAATGATTAATAGTAATACCTGAATCATCTGCTATAACCTCACCCCCGATTGCGTGGTGAACGGCTAGTGCCTTAATAAGAGCATTCTCTTCAAAAGTAGTTCCGTTCTCTTCTATGTCTTCTTTATAATTTATATCTTTTAAACTTTTAACATTATATCCTAAAGGTTCTAACATATGTTTAAACTCTATTATTTTATTAATGTTATTAGTAGCTATAACTATATCTTTCATCATAACACTTCCTTCCATAAGTATTTTACCAAACTTTCAATAATTATGCTATTATAATAATGGTGATAAAATGAATATAAATGAATATATAACTAAATACCTAGGTACTTCTAACTTTATATTAACTAAACTTAATAAAGGCTTTACTAATAACAACTATCTTTTAGAATATAATTCTAAAAGATATGTTGTAAGAGTTCCTAAAGAGAATAATTGTAATTTAATAAATATCAATCATGAATTAGTTGCTGAACAACTAATTCATGATTGTGCATTTCATATAAAATTATTGCATTTTAATCCTAATAATGGAGTTAAGATCAGTGAGTACTTATATAATGCTATAGAATATAAAGACTATGAAAACCCTAATAAACTTATTATGGTTGCTAAACTATTAAAGGATTTTCATAGTCTAGGATTAAAGTCTACAGACGACTTTAATCCAATAGATACTTTAAATAATTATATAAATAACCTTAAGTATCCCTTATATGATCTAAATCCATATTTATCTATTATTGATATTATAGCAACTTATTCTTATGATAAAGTATTATGTCATAATGATTTAGTAAGTGGTAATCTTTTATTTAGTTCTAATCATTTATATCTTATTGATTTTGAATATGCTGCTAATAATGATCCTTTATTTGATGTCATGTCTTTTTTAAGTGAAAATCAAATTTATGATTCTTATAGTCGTACTATCTTCTATAATAATTACTTTGATAACTTTAATTATACTATAAAAGTTAAACTAGATAACTATGATATATTTCAGCATCTT
>JAVXTN010000098.1:0-4413 GCA_036642635.1 Erysipelotrichaceae bacterium | reverse complement strand
ACAAGAAGTTTGTAATTCTTTTATTTGTTTATTAGTAAATTCTTTTAAATCAAATTCTATATCATTAGATTCATCATTTACATGATGAGCTATAACATTTGCATTATATATACTACATACTAAAGCAGATATTAAATGTTGAGCAGTATGTACTTGTGCTTTTCTAAATCTTTCATGTAGATTAACTGATAGAAATACATCTCCTTCTAATTTAACATCTAATAAATGCCAAACTTCACCATCTATTTCTTTTAGAGCTATAACATCATGTTCTTCTATTTTACCTATATCATTTGTCATACCTCCTTTTTCTACAAAGAAATTAGTTTGATTTAATCGATGCCAAAACAAAGAATTATCTTCTTTTACTTCTAATACTTTACTTACTAATTCTGTTTTAAATATATCATCATAAATTTTATTAAACATTCTACTACCTCCATGTCTTTTTTAAATTATATCACATTTTATATAATATATTATATTAACTAGACATTTTTATTATGTGAAACCATGTTATAATATTAACGAGGTGTATATTATGAATCAAATAGCAAATAAATGGCAAGATTATGAATGTATAGATACAGGTAATGGTGAGAAGTTAGAGCGTTGGAAGGATGTTGTTCTTCGTCGTCCTGATCCTCTTTCTTTATGGCCTATTATGAAGGAGGATCAGGCTTGGCTTAATCCTCATGCTTTATATCATCGTTCTAAGACTGGTGGTGGTCAGTGGGATTATAAGAAGAAGGTTCCTGATCAATGGACTATATCTTATCGTAATTTAGTTTTTAAGGTTTCTCCTACTGGTTTTAAGCATACTGGTTTATTTCCTGAACAGGCTGCTAACTGGGATTGGATGAGTGAAGCTATTGCTTCATCTCATCGTGAGATTAGAGTTTTAAATCTTTTTGCTTATACTGGTGGTGCTACTATGGCTTGTTCAGCTGCTGGTGCAGCTGAGGTTGTTCATGTTGATGCTAGTAAAGGTATGGTTGCTTGGGCTAAAGAAAATATGGTTCTTTCTCATTTAGAACATAATAAGATTAGATTTATTGTTGATGATGTTCTTAAATTTGTTGCTAGAGAAAAAAGACGTGGTAATACTTATCATGCTATTATTATGGATCCTCCTAGTTATGGTCGTGGTCCTAATGGTGAACTTTGGAAAATAGAAGAACAGCTTTATCCTTTAATTAGTGCTTGTTTAGAAATACTAGATGATGATCCTTTATTCTTTCTAGTTAATTCTTATACTACTGGTTTTCCTCCTACTGTATTGGTAAACAACATCCTAATGGTATTGTTACTTCAGGTGAGATTGGTTTACCAATTACTAGAACTAAGACTACACTTCCTTGTGGTATCTATGGTAAGTGGATTAATAAATAAATAGTGAGGAATATATTATATGAATAAAAATACTGGATTATTATGTGAAGGTGGTGGCACTAAAGGTGCCTACACTGCAGGTGTATTACAATGCTTTTTAGATGAACATATCGACTTTCCTTATGTAGTTGGTATAAGTGCTGGAGCTGTAAATTTAATGCCTTATGTTTCTAAACAACGCGATCGCTTCAGAATTACTGGAGTAGACTCTGCTTCTCAAAAAGGTGCTATGGGCATCAGAGCTTTCTTAAAGGAAGGTTCTTTATTTGGAATTAAAGAAACCTATAATTATATTGAAGATCACTGTAAATTAGATTTTAAAACATTTAAGTCTAATCCTTGTAAAATAGATATAGGTTTATATAACTTAGATACAGGTAAAATTGAATACTTTGACAAAACTTATCATCAAGAAGATGATATATTAATTAAAGCAGCGTGTGCCTTAGCTCTTCTTTGTCCACCATATAAGTTCAATAATGGAACTTATATGGATGCTGGTTTAATTGATATGATTCCTATCGAACAATCAATAAGAGTTGGTAATACTAAACATATCTTTATATCTACTAAAGAAATTAACTATGTACGTAAAGAAGCTCCTAAATGGCAATTATTATTAGCTAAATTATTATATCGTAAGTATCCACACGTTAAAGAAGACTTAGCTAAACGTCATTTAAGTTATAAAACACAATGGTCTAAAGTTCAAGAATTAGAAGCTTCTAATTCTGCTTTAGTTTTAAGACCTTCTAGAGATATGGGTATAACTCGTTATACCCAAGATAAAGATAAACTAAATGCATGGTTTGATCTAGGTTATCAAGACACCCTAGACCGTATGGAACAAATAAAAGAATTTATAAAATAAAGGAATGCGTAAGCATTCCTTTATTTTATAATAGTGGAGCAAATAAATTTAATATAGCTCTTATTATTCTTTTATGTAGTGGTTCATTCAAACAATCATCTAAACTTATAGATTTACATTCTTTTAATGATTGTTCAAAATCTAATTTAAGGTCCATTACTACTTTACTTTTATAAAATAGTACTGCATCTTCATAATGTAAATAATAGCTTCTATAGTCTGTATTTATAGTACCTACTATTCCCATTATATCATCACTTACTAAACTTTTAGCATGTACAAACCCAGGTAAGTATTCATATATATGAACTCCACCTTCAACTAAAGTTTTATAATTACCTTTAGTTAAAGCAAATACATATTTCTTATCTGGTATATGTGGAACCATAATACTTACATTTACACCATTCTTAGCAGCTATTAATAAAGCTGTTTTCATTTCATAATCTAATACTAAATATGGTGTCTGTATATAAATATATTTATTAGCTCCATTAATCATATTTATATGACTATATTCTCCTACTCTTTCTTCATCAGTAGGACTATCTGAAAATGGTAGTACATAACCATCATCTTTATAATTATCGAATACCTCTTTAGGTATTCGATAATCTAGAAAGTTATCTTTTATAGTGTTATCATAATTCCAAAACTGTAAAAACATAAGTGTAAAGTTCCATACTGCTTGTCCTTCTATCATTACTGCACTATCTTTCCATCTTCCAAATCTATTTATTAAATTTATATATTCATCAGCTAAATTTATACCTCCACTAAATCCTACTAGTCCATCTATTACTACTATCTTTCTATGATCTCTATTATTCATTTGTATAGCTAATCTAGCTCTTATTGGATTAAATACTTTAGTTTTAATCCCTATAGAATTTAAATATTTATCATAATGTTGATCTAGTGTAGAAAAGCATCCTGCATCATCATATATAACTCTTACATCTACTCCTTCTTTAACTTTATCTTTAAGTATCTCCAATACTTTATTCCACATCTCACCTTTAGCTATAATAAAGTATTCTAAAAATATAAACTTCTTAGCTTTCTTTAATTGTATTAATAGTTCTTCTAGTTTATCTTCTCCACATTTAAAATATGTAGTATTTGTTTTCTTATATATAGGAAACAAAGCATTACTTACTATATAATTTACTTGTTTATAAGCTCCTATATTTTCTTTCTTTATTTCTTCTAATAATTGTTCTTCTGTATCTATATAGTCTTTCATTTGTATATATGATTGTTTATCTCTTTGTTGTAATTCTTTAGGTACTTTAGTTCCTCCAAACAACATATACCATATTGCTCCAAATACTGGTACTAGCAGTATTAAAAAGATCCATGATATTTTATATGCTGGATTATCTTCTTTATTATTTATATATATACATACTACTACTGATAATGTTTCTAATACTATTTGTACTTGGATGAAATATCTACTTAATGATAGTACTATTCCTGCTATAAATACTATTTGTATAGTTATAGCTAATACTACTAAGAATAATTTACTACTTAATATCTTAATAATCTTTTTTAGCATTTATATATTCTCTTATCATGTCTATAACTGATTGTAGTAGTTGTTCATCCATTACATTATCTTTTTTACTTGATGTATTTTTTACATATAAATTATTATCTTTATCTAATTCTCCTGCACTTATACTTATAATATTTTTAAAGTACATTAATGGTGTTAACATACTCATAGAGGAACTTAGACTTATTCTTTTAATATCGGTTGTACCATGATAGCAGTTAAGTAATTCTTTAGCTAATTTTTCTGAATCATGGATACAACCGATAAGAAGATTATTACCAGTTGATATACAGTTTAAATTTATTATAGCTGGGTTTCTATTTAGATTTTTAAGTTCTGTTGCTAAGGATTCAGCTCCTAGATGTTTATTTGTATTTTGATCAGTATAAACAAAGGCTATCTTCTTTAAATTATCTTTATTTAAAGATTTCAATAACTCTAATGAAGCAATGATACTAGCAGTATTTCTATTAGTATTATGTTTATTACTAAAGCCTATAATAATGCTTTTCATTAAAGCTATAAATACTATAGAGGATATAACTACTAATACTAGCTGCGCTTGAATAGAAGTAAAGATTGTTGG
>JAVXTN010000097.1:0-4447 GCA_036642635.1 Erysipelotrichaceae bacterium | reverse complement strand
AGCTTCTTTATAATATATATTATTTAGAATTATATAATCTGGTTGTTTATTATCTTCTTTTATAATATTTATAATATTATCTCTTACTAGTTTGTTATATATTATTTTAGTCATATTTACACCTCTTAGTAATTATATACTATTATCCAGTATTATTAAACTATAAATATAAATATCCCAAGTATCTACCTTCCTTATAGATACTTGGGATTATATTTAAATATTATTTATTACTTTTAGTTGTTGCTATGTTTAGTTCATCATTGGTTAGTTTTGCGTATTCTATTACTTGGTTGATGTCTAGGTTCATAGCTTTAGTTATTCTTATTCCATAGTCTTGGTCTGAAAGATAACAGTGAGTTGCGTGACGATATCTTACGTTATCGCTTACGCCTAATATGTTACGTGCAGTATTTTCTATTAGTGCTGTTTTGGCTTGTTCATCCATTAGTCGGTATAGATTACCTCCGGCTTTAAAGTTATCATCACTTGGGTCTCCTGCTGGGTCATATGAGTACATAGCACCGCTTAGATCTAATGGTGGTTCCATAACATCAGGTTGAGAGCTCCATTCGCCCATGCTGTTAGGTGAATAAGCTGGAGCACCTCCATAGTTACCATCAGTACGCATAAAGCCATCACGATGGTAATCATGAACTTCACAACGAGCACGATTAACTGGTATCTGGTTATAGTTTACACCTAAACGATAACGTTGTGCATCTCCATACACAAATAAACGTCCTTGTAGAAACTTATCAGGAGAGAAACCAATACCTGGCACAACATGTGCAGGAGTAAAAGCTGATTGTTCAACTTCAGCAAAGTAATTCTCTACATTACGATTTAACTCAAGAACTCCTACTTCATGAAGAGGAAACTCTGAATGTTTCCAAATCTTAGTAATATCAAATGGGTTCTCATAATGTTTAAGTGCTTGTTGTTCACTCATTATTTGAACATACATTGTCCATCTTGGAAAGTTCTTCTCTTCTATAGCCATATAAAGATCACGACCATGAGATTCTCGATCATTAGCAATAAGTTTAGCCGCTTCTTCATCAGTTAAATTTTTAATCCCCTGTTGGGTTTTAAGATGAAACTTACACCAAACACGCTCATTATTAGCATTATAGAAACTATATGTATGTTCCCCAAAAACATGCATATTTCTAAATGATGCTGGTATTCCACGATCTGACATAACAATTGTTGTTTGGTGAAATGTTTCAGGTAATAAAGTCCAGAAATCCCAATTATTTTGTGCACTACGCATTCCAGTTTTAGGATCACGTTTAACTGCTCTATTTAAATCTGGAAAATTATGTACATCTCTTATGAAGAAGGTTGGAGTATTATTACCTACTAAATCCCAGTTACCTTCTTCAGTATAAAATTTACAAGCAAAACCTCTTATATCTCTTTCAGCATCAGCTGCTCCTCTTTCACCAGCTACTGTAGAGAATCTTACAAAAGTTTCAGTAACACTGCCTTTTTGTAAAACTTTAGCTTTAGTCCACTTACTAATATCATTAGTACAAGTAAATGTACCATAAGCACCCCACCCCTTAGCATGCATCCTTCTTTCTGGAATTACTTCTCGATCAAAATGTGCTAGCTTTTCTAACAACCATACATCTTGTAACATCACTGGTCCACGTTCTCCTGCAGTAATAGAATGTTCATTCTCAGCTATTGGAGCTCCAACTTCATTAGTTAACTTTTTATTATTCATATATTATTGTTCTCCTCAAGTACTTAGTACTTATAATTATATTTAAACACTATTCTTATCCAATAGCAACAACTAATGTAAGCGATTACCACATCTTATATAAAAGACCCAAGTATCTCCTACCCTTAGAGATACTTGGGTCAACACTATAATAACTTATCTCTTAATTATACTTACAATTTTAGTTTTAATAATATTAAAACCAGAATGGAATCCTATAATAACTATAAATATTTCTAATCTACCTAACATCATACCTATCATTTCAATAATAAGAGGAATATTACCTGTTGTTGGATTAGTAATACCAAATGATAGACCTACTGTACCTAAAGCACTAGCAAACTCAAACATCGCTGCAGTTATACTACAATTACTAGCAGCACATAATGCTAATACACCAATAGCATAAATAATTAAATAACTACCAACAAAAGCCGCAGTATCACCAATTAAGTTACTATCAATCTCACTCTTACCAGATGCTTTAATATAATAAGGAGTTTCTACAGTTCTAGATGGATGTAAACGTTTCTTAAGATGATATAAAGCTATTTTAAATATTAAGAATACTCTAGTAAGTTTTAAACCACCAGCAGTAGATCCAATACCTCCACCAATCAGCATCATTAAAATAAGTACAAATATAGCAAATGAAGGCCACCTCTCATAAGACATACTCGCATATCCAGAAGTAGATAAAGCAGAAACTATATCAAACATAGCTTTTCTTAAACCTTCCCAAATATCTATACCTAAACCATTAGATAATGATAACCCAGTTAAAGGAATAAAAATAGCAAATAAGATTAACATGAATTTCACTTCACTAACATTTATAACTTTTTTAAATTGACCTTTAACAAATAATAAGAGTACTCCAAAATTTAAGGTACCTATTATCATTAAAGCTATAGTTACTAGTTCTATACCAAAACTATTGTATTCTCCAATACTCATTAACTTAGTAGAAAACCCTCCAGTAGATAAACTACACATAGCATGACATATACCATCAAAGATAGGCATACCTACTAATTTATATGCTATTACTCCTATAACTAAGAAACTACAATACATATAGCATATAATTCTAGCAGTTCTTTTTAAATTAGGTAATAATTTATCAGGATGTCCTTCTGCACTAAATAGATTCATAGATTGTTTACCTTGTATAAATAATATCATTACCATTACAAAACCTAAACCACCACAGAATTGCATAAAACTACGATGAAATAAAAATATATGTGCTGCTTTAGTTACATCTAATGCTGATAATCCAGTTGTAGTAAACCCACTAACAGCTTCAAATAATGCTTGAACAAATGTTAATTGATCAGCTATAACAAATGGTATAGCTCCTAAAAAGAACCCATATAGCCAAGCAAATAATACTGTTAAACTACCTTTCTGTAAATTAAGTTTAAATGGTAAATTACTATTATCTGTATTATGTCTATAACATACTATATAACCTATTATAATTGATAAACTAGAAGGGATTAGAAAGGCAGATAAGAATTGTATATCACTAGGATAAAAAGGTATTACTAAAATTGGTATTCCTACTATTACTCCTATTAAGATCATTAGTTTTCCAATATTACTTCCCCTATTAAAGATCTTTATCATACTATTTACCTGTTAATTCCTTTACTGCATCTAGTTCTTTTTTATCTCCTGATATAACTACTAGAATATCTCCTTCTAATATTCTAGTATCACCTCTAGGTATCATACTATGTTCATTTCTTAAAATACAACCTATTATTACTTCTTTAGGTAAGTCTATTTCCCATAGTTTTTTACCTATAGTAGGAGCATTAGCAGTTATAGGTAATTCTATTATACTTATTTTACCTTCACTTATAGGTATATATGTTTCTACTTCATCTATAAATGCTTGTTGTTCAATTATACTAGTAATAGCATTAGTAGCACATACTACAGAATCTATTCCCATTCTATAGAAGAATTCTGTTTTATTAGCATCATTAACTAGAGCTACTGTTTTCTTAATATTATATTTCTTTTTACATAGTTCACATATTATTAAGTTATTATCATCTCTAGTTGTTAATGCTATTGCTATATCCATTTCATTAGCATTAGCATCTTCTAAAATATATGGTCTTGTTCCATCTCCATTTATTACAATAAGTCCTTGTATTTTAGCTAATTCTTTACAATGTTCATATGTTTGATTAATAGTTGTTACTTTATATCCTTTAGCTATTAATTTGGCAAGTAATCTTTCAGAGGAATTTGAAGGGAAATTATATATTTCATATTCTGGTGGAGCTGAATTCTTTAATGTAGATAAGATATTTAAAACAGGAATATGTCCAATAACTTTTGCTACCACAATATTAAAACCAGGTGGTTATGAAAGAGTTAAACAGATAGCTGAAAAGGTAGAACCACTTATTTCTAATAGAAAGTCAACAATTGACATGCAATTGCTAGAAATACTAGCAAAGGAATCAATTAATGATAAGCATCACCTTAAGAAAGCAAGGGTAGTTAAAAGTAGAAAACTATATAAGGACTTACCAATATATGATTGTACAATTGCACCTTGTAGTGAAGGCTGTCCCATTGAACAACAGATTCCAAAGTATATAGAGCTTGTGGGAGAAGGAAAATATGATGAAGCTTTTAAAGTAATAGTTAGTGATAATGCAGCCCCAGCTATAACAGGAACTTTAT
>JAVXTN010000096.1:3706-4474 GCA_036642635.1 Erysipelotrichaceae bacterium | reverse complement strand
CTTAAAGTATCCATATTAAAATTACTTATCTCAGCTATAATATTATTATTAGCTATAAAATAATAGTTAGGTAATAACTTAGAAGCATTAACTACACTAGTAGCTAATATCTCTTGAGGAATAAAAGCCCCACAAATAAAACTAGTACCTAACCCTAATATATTAATTAGAAAACTTCTAGCTTCTACTTCTTCTATTAACGTACAAATAAACGCAGTTAACGCTAATGAGAATACTGTAAAGATTCCTAAATTCAGTGAATATAGTAACCCATAAGTAGTAAAGAATATATCTTTAAACATAAATATAGCTACTCCAATAAATGCTGTACTTATAGCAAACCCTACAATAACACTACCAGCAAATATCTGTAAAGTAACTCTACTATAAGGAGTACTACTAACAAGATTCTTCTTCTTTACACTAACTTGATTAAAAGCATTATAGATCACACCTATTACACTACTAACTAGCATAATTACCATATAATTACTAAAGTTAAAATAAGACTTCATATTACCTAATGCTTGATTACTTCCTTCTAAGAATTCAACATCACTCTTAGTATTTAAATCTTTATTTATTAAACTAGGCAATTCTTCTATACTACTTCCACTATTTAAATATAACTCACTTAAATTTAAATACTTATTAATTTTATCATCTACTAAATTAGCTTCATTACTATTAGGTACTTGTCTTTTAACTAACATTAATTCATCTTTAGTATTAAAGTTTATTGAATATCCTTTAGGTATAGTTATAGCT
>JAVXTN010000096.1:0-3696 GCA_036642635.1 Erysipelotrichaceae bacterium | reverse complement strand
TAAATAACTTATCTTTTATACTTTCTTCTTTATTCTCACATTCTATTATTTCAAAACTATCTTTTAAATATGTTTCTAATTGTTTAGCATATACTCCATCATCTTCATTTATTACTATAACATTAGCTTTACTTAATTCTTTTGTTTCTTGTTCATTAGAACTACATGTAAATAGTGCTATTATTGTAAACATAGCAATATACATTATTGTAATACCTAAATATGATTTAGTTACTTTAAAATAATTCTTAAATACTGTCATATTTTTGTCTCCTTAATGCTATACAGCTTATAGTTATTAATATTATTGAGAATATAACTAATGATATTAGATTAAATATATATTTATCATAGTTTCCATAATAGTATAGTGAATATAATCCGTCTGTTATCATATTTACTGGGTTAATGTATCCTAATAGTGGTATGTTTTCTGCTATTATGAATTTAACGTTTGGTAGCATCATTCCTGCACAGAATGAAAATATCATTGTTGTCATTGATACTATTGTTGTTTTAGTGTCTGAGTCTTTTTTTACTAGTACTCCTACTAGTGTTCCTACTGCTGTTCCTGCTACTACTCCTGTTATTGCTAGTAGTATTATTGGTCCTATATTATTTCCAAAGCTTACGTTTAATATATATTTTAGATATACTAATAGTATTAGTATTACTGCTGTTTGTTGTACTATTTCTGCTAATAGTGTTCCTACTATAACTTTTGTTTTATTTATTGGTGTTATAGAGTTTCTGCATCCTTTAGTACTTTGGTTTGGTAGTATTCCTCCTATTATATTTACTATGATTGTTCCTCCCATTATACATGTCATTCCTATTAGTGAATAGAAGTTTACTACTGTTGGATCCATGTTTGTTTGGCTTTTATCTTCTATTCTTATTTTATTTGAGTTGTTTAGGTTTTGTATCATTTCTTCTTTAAATTCTGCTGGATTTATGTTTAATAGATTTTGTATTACTGATGCATTCATATAGTATGAATCTATTACATAGCTTAGTATTGTTTCTTCTATTCCATTGTCTTTTACTATTGTATTTATTTTATTGTCTTTTGCTTGATATATCCCACAGACTTTATTTTCTTCTAATAGTTTTGTTGCTTCTTGTATATTGTTTACATATGTTACGTTTATTACTTTATCTTTATCTGTACTTATTGTTTCTATCATTTGATCGAAGCCTTGTATTTGTTGATAGTTTTCATCTTTTATGATTGCTACTTCTGCTGCTTCTAGTTTTATGTCTTTCATGTTTCCAAATGCTATATTGAATAGTGTTGCTACTACTAATGGAAATGCTGTACAGAACATCATTACTGATTTGTTTCTTACTATTTGTTTTAGTGAGTATTTAAATATGTGCCACATTAGTCTCTTAGTTCCTTTCCTGTTAATTCTAGGAACACGTCGTTTAGTGTTGGTAGTTCTGAGTATATCTTAGTATAGCTCATTTTTTTACTTGTTAGGTATTCTAGTAGATGGCTTATGTTTAGTGTTCCTCCTTGATATGTTACTTTTAGTTGTTCATTTCTGTATTCTACTGTTTTTATGTTTTGTTTTGTTTCTAGTTCTTTTATGTTTTGTTCTGTTATTTGGTTTGTGTCTATTGTTATTATTTCACTTGTTGTTATTAGTGCTTTTAATTCTTCTTTTGTTCCTTCTGCTTTTATTTCTCCTTTATCCATTATTACTATTCTGTCGCATAGTTGTTCTACTTCGTCCATATAGTGTGTTGTATATATAATGGTTGCTCCTTTTTTGTTTAGTTCTCTTATTCCTTCTAGTATTGCGTTTCTTGATTGTGGGTCTACTGCTACTGTTGGTTCGTCTAGTATTACTAGTGTTGGTTTATGTGCTATTCCACATGCTATGTTTAGTCTTCTTAGTAGTCCTCCACTTAGTTGTTTTGGTTTGAATTTTGTAAATTCTTCTAGTGATACTAGTGCTATTGCGTCTTGTACGTATTGTTGTCTTTGTTTTTTATTTGTAATGTATAGTCCACAGAAGTAGTCTATATTTTCTATTACGTTTAGTTCTTCTATTACTGCTACTTCTTGGAATACTACTCCTATTTTAGCTTTTATATCATATGCTTCTGGTTTCATTGGTTTTTCAAATAGATTTATTGTTCCACTTTCATATTTTAATAGTGATAGTATACAGCTTATTGTTGTTGATTTACCACATCCGTTTGGTCCTAATAGTCCAAAGATTTCTCCTTGTTTTATTGTAATGTTAAGATTATTTACTGCTGTTAAGTCTTTATATTTCTTAACTAAATTTTTAATTTCTACTACATTTCCCATTTTTATCCTCTTTCTGCTTAATGTTGTTTTAACATTGCATTATTACTTTATCATAATTATATGTATCTGTATATAGATTATATACTGTTGCAACCATATTTAACATAGTTGTAATTTAAAGTTTACAGTTGCAACCAATAAAAAATATAGCATGTTCATCATGCTATATTTTTTAAATAATTAAGTGCATAATCGACATAAAGATTAGTTGATATTAACATTGTTTCTTCATCAATATCAAATAGTCCATGGTGGGCACTACTCTTTGTATTAGGTAGACGATTATTCCGTGTTCCTATATATGCGTATACTCCTTTTGTTTTTAGGAGGAACTCGGAATAATCGTCTGAACCTAGTGATAGGGGTTGGTTAGTTATTATTGCATCTTGTGCTATTAATGTCTGTAGGACATTAATAGCTTCGGTGCATACAGTTGAATCATTAACTAGAGGTGAAGCAAAGTCTTTAAAGATAAAGTTTATATTGGCTGATAGACTATTAGTTATATTAGTAGCTATACTGATTATAAGTTCTTTAACTTTAGTTCTAGTAGCACTATTGAAGGTTCTAAAGGTACCTTCAATAGTGGCTGTAGATGCTATAACATTATATTGGGTACCAGCTATTAGTTTACCAATACCTAATACTACAGGATCTAAAGGATTGGTAGTACGAGCTACTATGGCTTGAAGTGATACTACTATTTGAGAAGCTATATATAAAGCATCGGTTCCTAAATCAGGTCTTGATACATGGGATGACTTTCCAGTAATTTGGATTTTAAAATAATCACAAGAAGCATTAACACAACCAGAAGTAATAGCTACTTTACCAGCATCAATAAGACTAGAACAATGGGCACTTAATATACGTTCACAGTCATCTACTACACCGCTATTTATGAATTGTTTAGCACCTTGTCCTATCTCTTCTCCTTGTTGAAAGAATAACTTAATAGTACCACTAAATTCATTCCTCTTAGCTACTAATATTTTAGCAGCTCCTAGTAATACTGCAGTATGAGAATCATGACCACAAGCATGACATAAACCATCATTAAGTGATTTATAACTAACATGCTTGAGGTCAGTTAAATTTAAAGCATCTATATCACTTCTTAAAGCAATAGTATGTTTACTATTAGAAGCTAAAGAACCATTGATATAAGCATAAACACCAGTATCACCAATTCTATTATGTTTAATACCTAATAAATCTAATTCTTGTTCAATCTTATTAGCTGTATTATATTCTAATAAACTAGGCTCTGGATGAGCATGGAAGTATCTTCTTAAATCTTTAATATAGTTATATTCATTAATTACATAATCTTTAATCATACTATTACTTCCAAGCAGGGATATAAGATCCCT
>JAVXTN010000095.1:0-4518 GCA_036642635.1 Erysipelotrichaceae bacterium | reverse complement strand
GAAATAGCTTTTGCTGATTTAGAAGATGATATGGATCTTATAGAAGATATGGTTAAATCTTGTATTGATTATGTAATAGAAAATGCTCCAGAAGAAATGAAATTCTTTAATACTATGATTGATAAAGGTGTTATGGATCGTTTAAATGCTGTACGTAATTCTGAATTTAAACGTATGACTTATACTGAAGCTGTTGATATCTTAAAGAAAGCTGATGTTAAATTTGAATATCCAGTAGAATGGGGAATAGATTTACAGTCTGAACATGAAAGATATATTTGTGAACAAGTAATTAATGGACCAGTTTTCTTAACTGATTATCCTAAAGAAATTAAATCTTTTTATATGCGTTTAAATGATGATGGTAAAACTGTAGCTGCTGCAGATTTACTAGTTCCAGGAGTTGGTGAATTAGTTGGTGGTTCTCAAAGAGAAGAACGTTATGATTTATTAATGAAAAGAATGGAAGAACTAGATATGAGTGGAGATAGTTTAAAATGGTATACTGATCTTCGTAAGTATGGTGGAGTTAAACATGCAGGTTTTGGTTTAGGTTTTGAACGTTTCTTAATGTATATTACAGGTATGCAAAACATTAGAGATGTAATACCTTTCCCAAGAACACCTAAGAATCTATCATTCTAATTACAAGGCATTAAGCAAAGCTTAATGCCTTATTTATGCAAGTAGTTCAATTATATATTTGAATTTATAGCATATTTTGTTATAATAAGTCGTGAGGTATGGAAAATGGAAAAAGAATATGAAAAATATGTCCTTAAAACTAATAAGGATGGTTCAAAAATATATGTAAGAGATTTACAATTAGCACTTCTCGATATCCTTAAGGATATTGATAAAGTTTGTCAAGAAAATGATATTCCCTACTTCTTAACTGGAGGTAGTTGTTTAGGCGCTGTTCGTCATGAAGGCTTTATCCCTTGGGACGATGACGCTGATATTGGAATTATGGCTTCTGATTTCCCTAAATTTGAAGAAATCATACGTAAAAATTTATCCAATGAATATTATGTCCAAAGTTTATTAACTCATAAAGAGTTTAATGTATTAACACCAGCTATAAAAATTAGACGTAAGAATACTTATTGTACAGAACCAACATTATTAAAGAATAGATGTAAAGATAATGAAGGTAATCGTGGAGATGGAATCTTTATAGATGTATTTGTAGTAGATTATGTAGATCCATCTTTAAAAAGAGATCTACCAAGAAGAATACTAAGTGCTTTATTTTGTCCACCACTAGTACTATTAGATAACCTACATATAGATGCTAAGTTCCTAAAAAAAGCATTTGTTAATAATGCCCATAAAGCAGGAAAGAACGCAAAGAAAAATAATTCTAAATATATTGGTTATGATATAACATGGATATGGAATTTAAAAAGAATTATGTACCCATATGATAGTGTATTCCCAACTAAATACGTAAAGTTTGAAGACACAATGCTACCAATACCTAATAATCCTAAATGCTTATTAGATATTGAAATAGCCCCAAGTCATATGAGTTACCCACCAATCAAAGATAGAACACCCAAACATATAAATGATATAAACCTTAAAAGTAATAAACCATCTATTGACTAACCCCTAAGCGCTAGGGCGCAATAACGAAACTATAAAAGAGGTAATCCAATGAAATATGAAGCACGAAAAAAAAGAAAACTAACCCCTAAAATAATAATACTACTAACAATAGTACTTTTCGTGCTAACCCTTATTGCTTACCAAACATTAAAACCAAAAGAAATAAAACAAGGAATAACTATATGCAGCTATGATATAAATAAAACAAGTAGTACACTAGCAACTCAATATAAAGATACATTTGAAATAAATGATTACCTATACTATGGAGAAAGCTTAAATTTATATGCAGCTAAATATAATCCAGGAACTAATGATAAAATAGCAGGTGCTACTCTAGTACTAAAGAACCTATGTACACAAGAAGAAAGTTATTTTACAGCTAATCCATTACTAGACCAACAAATACCACTAGATGAACTTAAAGAAGGATACTATGAAGTATTTATAAATGATTTAAGTGATCTAAAGAAAAAGAGATTAATATATAATGGTAAACTAGACTCAACCTTTACTACTATAACAAGAAACGGAAAAAGATATGATATAAAATTAATAGCAGACCCAGAAATATATAAAAGTGAAACACTAACAATGGATAAAAGCTATATATTTATAAGTGTTAAAGAATCAACTAATAAAGAAGAATACTATGATATAGTATTAGACCCATTTGGTAATGATCAAGACTTTACTCTAGGAATAAATTTAGGAAATAAAGCTAATGGATTAATAGAAGCTGAAGAAACCTATAATAGTGCTATACTATTAAAAACAAAATTAGAAGAAAAAGGATATAAAGTATTAATAACTAGAAAAGATAAAGACGATGTTATTAATACTTATGGAGAAGAAGGAAGATTATCTCTAGCTTATAAGTATCATGCTAAATATTATATTCAATTAGCTATGAATGCTTCTAATTATGATTATGTAAGAGGAACTGAAATTCAGTATTCTGCTTATTCTTCTAAAAATTTAGCTAATGCTATATTATTTGATCTTAAAAAAGATACTCCTTTAGTAATGTCTAGTGTATATTCAAAGAATGAAAGTGATAATGGATTAATACAATCTAGTTTAGTTAAAGGTGAAGATGGACGTGCTATTTATGATAATAATATGTTTATAAGAGAACTAGGTGGTATTGGTACACAAGCAGGTACTTATTCTAAAACTAGTAGAACTAATACTTTTGCTAAAGATAATATATATGGAGTTGAAAGTTTAATTATAAGTTATGGTTATTTAACTAATAAAGAAGATGTAGAAGTATGGAATAATAATAAAGATAAAATTATAGAGGTAACTGCTAATGCTATAGATAAGAAGTTAGCAACTAAAGTTAAAACAAAATAGAATATAAGGTAGGTGATTAGATGCAATATCAAATAAGCAAGGGGACTAAAACTTTTGGTGTACAGGATATATTTGAAAATATATCTTTTGAAATAAAGAATAGCGAAAAGGTAGCTATAGTAGGTCGTAATGGATGTGGTAAAACTACATTATTAAAGATTATAGCTGGTTTAGAAGAATTAGATAGTGGTAGTATACATACTCCTAATGGAACAAGAATTGGTTATTTAGCTCAAACTACATTTGATGATGATAATATAACAGTTAAAGAAGCTTTAGATTCTGTATTTGATAATATTAAATTATTACAAAAAGATTTAGATAAGTTAACAACATTAATGGAAACTGATCATAGTGATGAATTACTTAATAAATATGCTACACTACAAGAGAAGTTTGAAGCTATGGGTGGTTATAGTTATGAACAAGAAATGTTACAAGTTAGTTCTAGATTTGGTTTTAATTCTAATGATTTAGATCGTAAGATTGGAACATTCTCAGGTGGACAAAAGACTAGGTTAGCTTTTGTTAAATTATTATTATCTAAACCTGATATATTATTATTGGATGAGCCTACTAATCATTTAGATATAGAAACTATTAATTGGTTAGAAGGTTATATAAAGAATTATCCTAAAGCAGTTATATTAGTTTCACATGATAGAATGTTTATGGATAGTATTGCTCAAATTATATTTGAATTAGAGTTTAATAAATTAAATAGGTATGTAGGTAATTATACTAATTATACTGTAGAAAAGAAGGCTGAATTAGAACGTAATAAGAGTGCTTATATTACTCAACAAAAAGAGATTGAACATTTAGAAAATCTTATAGAGAAGTTTAGGTATAAGGCTACTAAAGCTAGTTTTGCTCAATCTAAGATTAAATTCTTAGATAAGATTGAACGTATTGAGGATCCTAAAGCTAATGAAAAAACTTTTAGAGCTAGGTTTGTTCCTAGAATTAGTGGTGGTAGACGTGTATTAGAAGCTGATAATCTTACTATAGGTTATGATAAACCTTTATGTAATATTTCTTTTGAAGTATTACAGGGGCAAAAGATTGCTATTCTTGGTGGAAATGGTCAAGGTAAATCTACTTTAATGAAAACTTTAATGAAACAAATTCCAGCACTAGGTGGGGAATTTGAATTAGGTCATCAAATAGAGATTGGATATTTCGACCAAGAATTAGCACAATTTACTTCAAATAATACTGTGTTGGAAGAAATATGGAATGAATACCCTAATTTAGATCGAACACAGGTAAGAACAGCCTTAGGCTGCTTCTTATTTAGTAATGAAGATGTATTTAAACCAGTTGAAGCTTTATCAGGTGGAGAGAAAGTACGCTTATACTTTACTAAGCTAATGCTTCAACAACCTAATTTATTATTATTAGATGAACCTACTAACCATTTAGATATCCTAGGTAAAGAAGCTTTAGAATCCTCATTAAAAGAATATGAAGGAACAATGATCTTTGTATCTCATGACCGTTACTTTATCAAATCTTTAGCTACGTCCATTATCGTTATCGATGATG
>JAVXTN010000094.1:0-4601 GCA_036642635.1 Erysipelotrichaceae bacterium | reverse complement strand
TTTGAAAAAGATTTAGAAATAGTAGATTGGGTATATAGGAATAATCAAAGTGCAGGAATATCTACTAATACATTTAGTAATGCACATGCATTATACTTATCTATAAGAAGTGCTAATAAATGTTTTGGAGTAGTAGGAATAGCTATGAATGAATATGAAGAATTACCTATATTTGAACGTAGTTTATTATCTGCTATGTTAAATGAAATAGCTTTAGCTTTAGATAAGTTTTATTTAAATGAAGCTAGAGAACTAATGAAGATGGAAGCTGAAAAAGAAAGATTAAGAGCTAATTTATTAAGATCTATATCTCATGATTTAAGGACTCCTCTAACGAGTATATCAGGTAATGCTAATATTCTATTAGATACATCTGAAAAACTTGATAGAAGCACTAAGAAAGCTTTATATAAAGATATATATGAAGATTCATTATGGTTAATAAACTTAGTAGAGAATCTATTAGCAGTAACTAGAATAGAGAATGGTAGTATAGCTATTAGATTAGTACCAGAACTTATAGAAGAAGTAGTAATAGAAGCACTTAATCATTGTCGTAAACATCAAGGAGAACATAATATAGTAATTGATAATCAAGCAGAATTTATTATGGCTAAACTAGATACACGTTTAATTATTCAAGTAATAGTAAATCTAGTAGATAATGCTGTTAAATATACTAATGGTAATTCTACTATAATTATTAAAGAATATGTTCTTAATGATTATATTCATGTTGAAGTAATAGATGAAGGAGTAGGTATTAAAGATACTGAAAAAGAAAACATCTTTAAGATGTTCTATACTGTTAATAATAGTATTGGTGATGCTCGTCGTGGTTTAGGTTTAGGTTTATCATTATGTAAGTCCATTATTGATGCACATGGTGGTATAATATATATTAAGGATAATAAACCTACTGGTTCTATTATTGGTTTTACTTTAAAGAAAGAAGAGGTAAATATTAATGAAAGAAATGATACTTGTAGTTGAGGATGATAAAGCTATTAATCATTTAATTACTACTACTTTAGATACTCATAGTTATTTATTTAAAAGTGTTACTAATGGAGCTGATGCTATTAAAGAAGCTTTAAGTCTTAATCCTGATGTAATTATATTAGATTTAGGTTTACCTGATATGGATGGTATCGATATTATTAAAAAGATTCGTACTTGGAGTAATACTCCTATTATTGTTGTTAGTGCTCGTAGTGAGGATAATGATAAAATAACTGCTTTAGATTGTGGAGCTGATGATTATATTACTAAGCCTTTTAGTGTTAATGAACTTCTTGCTAGAATTCGTGTTGCTATTCGTAAGATGAGTTATGATTCTTCACGTTTAGCTAATGAAACAATCTTTATTAATGGTGGTTTAAAGATTGATTATGCTTCTAACTGTGTATATATTGATGATAAAGAAATTCACCTAACTCCTATCGAGTATAAACTTCTTTGTCTATTAGCTAAAAATGTAGGTAAAGTATTAACTCATAATTATATTTTAAAGGAAGTATGGGATACTACTTTAGAAAGTGATACTCAATCTTTACGTGTATTTATGGCTGCTTTACGTAAAAAAATTGAGAAAGATCCTAGTAATTCTAAATATATTCAAACGCATATTAGTATTGGATATAGATTAATAAGAATACAAGAAGAGGATGTCTAGTCCCCACCCACCGCCCTTTAGTACACTATATAAATATAAAATAAAGCTCATAGCACTAAGTGCTATGAGCTTTATTTTATATAATCTTTTCTAAATTTTAATAACCATAATATTATTAATCTTTAGGTCTTATTTGTATTCTTTCAATAGCAATAGCTTGATTATTTAAATCATCAAACGTTACTACACAGCCACATAGTATGCCTGGTCCTTCTGCTATTTTATATTTAGTATGTTCATCAGTTGTAAATCTTTTAATAATTTCATCTACATCAGCACCTATAACGCTTGTATAAGGTCCACACATGCCTAAATCACTAATAGCAGCTGTTCCATTAACAATACGTTCATCAGCTGTCTGGACATGCGTATGAGTTCCTACTACAGCACCAATCTTACCAGCAAAGTAATAGGCAAAGGCAATCTTCTCACTTGTTACTTCAGCATGTAAATCAACTAAATGAATATCAATATCATCATACTCTTCTAGTACATCTTCCATACAAGCAAATGGACTATCTATAACATTATTCATGAAGACTTCTCCACACAAATTAGTTATAGCAACCCTTTTCCCCTTAACATTAACAACACAAGTACTCTGTCCATACTCATTAGGCTCCATATTAGCAGGAACAACTAAACTCTCAGCTTCATCAATAAACTCTAATATTTCTTTCCTTTTAGAATATGTATGATTCCCCATAGTTACAACATCTACACCCATCTCTATTAACTCTTTATAAATTTTTCTTGTAATACCTTTACCATGAGCAGAATTCTCACCATTAGCTACTACTAAATCAATCTCATAATCTTTTTTAAGTTGATCTATATATTCTCTAACAATTTCTCTTCCTACTGCACCAACGATATCACCAATAAACAATACTTTCATAATACACCTACCTATTTAGCTAATTCACAAGCTCTTGTTTCTCTTATAATAGTTACTTTTATTTGTCCAGGATAAGTTAATTCAGCTTCAATTTTTTCTTTAATATCTCTTGCTAACTTATGACAACTTAAGTCATCTACTTTATCTGGTACAACTAAAACTCTTACTTCTCTTCCAGCTTGTATTGCATAGGATTGATCTACTCCATCAAATGACTTAGTAATCTTTTCTAAATCATCTAATCTATTAATATAGTTTTGCATTGCTTCATATCTTGCTCCTGGTCTTGCTGCACTTAATGTATCTGCTGCTATAACCAAATTAGATATTAAATATTCTGGTTCTACTTCTCCATGGTGAGATTGTATAGCATTTAAAACTACTTCTCTTTCTCCATGTTTCTTACAGAACTTATAACCTAGTTCTATATGGCTTCCTTCAACTTCAAAATCTAGTGCTTTTCCTATATCATGTAATAGTCCTGCTCTTTTTGCTAAATTTTGATTTAATCCTAATTCTGCTGCCATCATTCCTGTTAAATTAGCTACTTCCATACTATGTTGTAATGCATTTTGTCCATAGCTATAGCGATATTTAAGTCTACCTATTAATCTTACGATTTCACGGTCTACTTTTCCTATTCCTAATTTAAAGCAAGTATCTTCTCCAACTTTCATAATATTAGCATTAATTTCAGTTTTAATTTTATTAACTACTTCTTCAATTCTTCCTGGTTGGATTCTTCCATCTTTAATTAGATGTTCTAATGATAGTTTTGCTATCTCTCTTCTAATTGGATCAAAACATGATACAGTAATAGTTTCAGGTGTATCGTCTATGATTAGATCTACTCCTGTAGCTTGTTCTATTGCTTTAATGTTTCGTCCTTCACGACCTATAATACGGCCTTTCATTTCTTCAGATGGCAACGCTACTACTGATACTGTTCTTTCTATTGCTTCATCTTGTGATAATCTTTGAATTGATACAGCCACTATATTACGTGCTTTTTCATCAGCTATACTTTTAGCTTCTTCTTCACGTTCTTTAATATAAGCAATTGTTTCATTTTCCATTCTTTTTTCTACTATTGAGAATAGTTCATCATGTGCTTCACTTGTGCTCATGGCTGCTACTCTTTCTAGTTCATTTACTTGTACATCGATTTTTGCTTGTAAATCTTTAGACTTCATATCTAGTATTGACATTTCTTTTGTTAATTGTGAGTTCTTAAGATCGTTTTGTTTTTCTTTTGTTGTTAATGTTTCATCACGAAAATTCAAGTTATCCTCGCGTCGTAGTAATTTATTTTCCATTTCAACAACTTCTTGTTTACGTTCTTTTATTTCTTTTTCTGCAACTAATTTTAGTTCATGAACTTGAGTTCGTCCGTCTAAAATTGCATTTTTCACAATGTTGTCAGCTTTAGCATCAGCTTCTTTTAGAACCTGTTCTGCTTTTTGCTGATCTTTATTTAAACCCACTTTTGAAATTACTATCATTGCAATAATTCCAATTGTAAGACCTGTCACACCAGATAAGAAGAGTGTCATCATTTCTGACATAAACTTCCTCCTTCTGTATAGGGTTTGTAATGTTTTAAGATATCCCTACTTAATATAATACATAAATTTCCGACCTTTTTCAACTGTTATTGAAACCATTTTCAATTATTCACCTTATTTTATGTTATTATATGCTTATTTCTCTAAAATATTAAAAAAAAGAGCTGTTATCTCTTTTTTTAATATTAATTATATAGCTTTAATATATCATTAAGTTTTCCTTCAAGTTCTTCTAATAAGATTGGATTGGATTTCAAAAAGTTTTTTGCTGCTTCTTTTCCTTGTCCTATTTTATTTCCTTGATATGAGAACCACGCTCCACTTTTATTAACTATTTCATTATCTACGCATAGGTCTAGTATTTCACTTACGTGAGATATTCCTTCCCCATACATAATTTCTATTTGTGCAATTTTAAATGGTGGTGCTACTTTATTTTTAACTACTTTTATATTTACTTTGT
>JAVXTN010000093.1:0-4686 GCA_036642635.1 Erysipelotrichaceae bacterium | reverse complement strand
AGAATAGAAATAATTAGAATTATCCCTACATATACAATTGCTATTGATAATAATTTAGCATGTTTAAGCTTCAATTTAGCTATAACAGGTTCTAATAGACAAGCTATTAGAAAACCTAAAGCTAAAGGAAGAAGGGCTATTAGAACCTGTTCAAGCTTAGCATAAACACCTATTTGTTTAAATATTATAATAATTAAAAGAATACTAGATAGAGGAATTATAATAGATTTTAAAATACTTATAAGTTTAATTAGTTTATTTTTCATTATAAGATAAGAAAAACCCCATTAGGGGTTAGTCCATGTTATCTGCTAAATGATTAATTTTACGCATAACCTTACGTTGGTAGCGTTGAGATTTATGAGCTAAACATTCTATTTCATCCTCATTTTTATAACCAATAAGAACACCTATAGCTATACCACTCATTAATGCAATTAAGCTTTTATTCATATTATCACTCCTATCAATAATATTATGGAGGATAAAATATTTATTATACTTTAATTATGAAAATTCTTTATGAATTTTCATAATAAGGGTAGTTAAACGTTGGCTACTTTCTTTCTTTTTAATAGAGTTATACATTACTTCTTTATTACCTAATAAGACTAAAGAGTTTTTAGCACGAGTAATACCAGTATAAATTAATCTTCTAGATAACATATAAGCATTATCAGATATAATAGGCATTATAACTATAGGATATTCACTACCTTGAGATTTATGAATACTTATACAATAAGCATGAGTAAGATTAATGATTTGTTCACTATTATAAGTAACAAGGTTATTATCAAAATCTACTATAATATGATAACGACCACTAGGATCTTCATTAGCATAAATTATTTCTTTAATATATCCTATATCACCATTATATATATCATCATCTATTTGGTTTTTAAGTTGAAGGACTTTGTCCATTTCTCTAAAGATTCTATATCCTACTCTTAGTTCTTTCTTATATTGTTCTTTAGGATTACATAGTTCTTGTAAAGTGTTATTTAAGGCATCTATACCAGCTACTCCATTATACATAGGAGCTAATACTTGAATATCATTTAAAGTATAACCTTTATTAAAAGCATTAGTAACAATAGATTTAACCATATCACATATATGATAATTAGTAGCATTAAAAAATACTACATCTTTACTTCCTTCTACTGAATTAGCAAAACCATCCTTAATTTCATGAGCTAAAGCAATTACATCACTACCTTCAGCTTGGCGATATATTTTTTCAAGTCGTATTACAGGAAATTCGTTTGTTTCAATTAGATCTTTTAATACGCATCCTGGCGATACGCTTGGTAGTTGGTCTTCATCTCCAATTATTAATAGTTTACGTACTTTTTTACAGGCTCTTAATAAATTATAAAATAGGTTTTGGTCTACCATAGAGAATTCATCTACAATTAATAAATCGGCTTCAATTGGGTCTTTTTCATTCTTAACAAATGTATTAGTTTCTAGATCCCATTTAAGTAAACGATGTATAGTAGAGGATTCTCCAGTACTAAGCTCACTTAAACGTTTTGCTGCACGTCCAGTAGGCGCACTAAGGATTACACCTCTATTAGGATAAAACTTCTTATACAGCTCTAAAATAGCTTTTACAATTGTTGTCTTACCAGTACCTGGGCCACCTGTAAGAATCATAAAATCTTTCTTAAAGAAAAGTTTAATTGCATCTCTTTGAAGATTCTCATAACTTATATTATCTTTAACCTCTATCTTATGTATTTCTTTATCTAAGTCTTCTTCTATTCTATCTTCTTCTATATAAGGGAAATTAGCTAATAACTTAGCAATTCCACATTCTGCTTCATATTGAGATGAATGGTATATTCTACCATCAACATTATATAATATATGTTTCTTTATATAGTAGAATATACATTCATCAAGATCAAATTCTTCAAACTTTAATTTCCTTATAGTTGCTGTTTTTAATTGTTCATAACTTACATATGAATTACCTGTATTCATACATATCTCTAATACACAAGCTAATACTGCGGCTTTAATTCTATTAGGATCATCATCTTTAAATAATAAGCTCTTAGCTAACTTATCAGCACTAATAAAACCTATTCCATCTATATCTTCTACTAGTTGATAAGGATTCTTCTTAATAACTGATATAGCTCTTTCTCCATAAGTAGCTTCTACTTTCATTATATTGCGTTGTGAAACTCCATGTGATGATAAAAATACTATGGAATCATCAACATCATCATGTTGATGAATTCCATTAATTATACTAGCTCTTTTCTTTTCATTTAAAGATTTAACTTTTAATAATTCATCTTTATTTTCTTTTATTATATCTATTGCTTGTTCACCTAATACATTCACTATATCTTCAGCCGTTTTTTTACCTATACCACTAAATATAGCACTACTGAAAAATCTTATTAATGAATCTGTATCACTTGGCATAATTTGTTCATATGTTGTTGTATTAAACTGCATACCATATTTAGGATGATTAACATAACTACCTGTCAAAGAATATAAAATATCTAAATTCACAACAGAAAAAGCACCAGTTACACTGATGACTTTTTCTGTTTTATCATGCATTCTAAATTTAGCTATTGTATATCCTGTAGAATCATTTCTAAAGATAGTTACAATAAACTGTCCTTTTATATTTATTTCTTCGTTCATATTTATCTCCTATAAATCTTTATAATGCCATTACTATTACAGCAAATGCATTGTTAATTAAATGTACTGCCATACCACCATAAATAGAATCTGTTTTTTCATAAGCTAAACTCATAAAAAAGCCCATTGTTGCATAAACAATAACATTAATTAAATCACTGAAATCTCCTATACCAATTGAAGCCATTACATGTACTAATCCAAACATTAATGAAGCAATGATAGCTGAATACTTAAATGAATGCTTATTTCTTAAATAAGCAAATATACAGCCTCTAAAAACTATTTCTTCTACTATTGGTGCATATATTAACGTTGAAAATATTATCTTTAATGGATTCATCTTAAAAGATTGCTCAATAAGTACTTGATTATTGCTTTGAACATCTCCTGTAAAATAAAATAATATAGTCGATACAACTAAACTTACTAATAGTAATTGACCATAACATGTAAATGAAACTTTTATCAAATTCCACTTATTCCCCTTAATTTTTTGTAATGATTGTTTTAACAATGGTAAAGCTATAACTACATTAATTATGATCATAGCAGCATAAAATATATACTGTAAATAATCAGGTACTACTTTAGCACTTGGATATAATTGCTTAGTAATCATTACTAGTAATTTAGGATAAAAATAATTATATCCAATAAAATAATTTATAAGTAATAGTAATGCTGACTTTGTAGAAATATTCTTAGTTTTTTCCACTTAGTTCTTCCTCAATTCTTTCTTCAATTGATACACCTTTTAAATAGACTCCATCAATCACTCCACCACCTAAACAAACATCACCATCATAAAAGACTGCTTCTTGACCGCATGTAACAGAACTTACTAAATCATCAAAGTTTACGATCACTTGATTATTAGAATTGAATTTAATTGTAACAGCACTATCTTTTTGACGATATCTAAACTTAGCAGTACATTTAAACTCTCCTACTGGATAATCATTTGAGAACCAATTAACATCATTAACAAGACATGAATCACTCATTAACCAGCCATTTTCATCTTTATTTGCTACATATAGTTCATTTCTTTCTACATTCTTACCAACAACAAACCAAGGTCCCATTGTTCCCCCGATTCCTAGACCTTTTCTTTGACCTATTGTATAGTAAAGAACTCCAGAATGAATACCTAAAATTGATTTACTATGAATGTCTATGATATTACCATCTTTAGCTGGTAAATAATTAGAAAGGAACTTTCTAAAGTTACGTTCTCCAATAAAACATACACCAGTACTATCCTTTTTCTTAGCTACGTAAAGATTTTGCTCCTCAGCTATTCTTCTTACGTCTTTTTTATCTAAATTCCCTATAGGAAACATAGCTTTTGCTAACGCACTTTGTTTAATCTGACATAAAAAATAAGTTTGATCCTTATTGTCATCATGTCCCCTTAACATTATGCTTCCTTCACTAGTATGTTTTACTTGTGCATAATGTCCAGTAGCTACTGTAGTAAAGCCATTCTTTAAAGCATAATTTAAGAAGGCTTCAAATTTTATATATTTATTACATAGGATATCAGGATTAGGAGTTCTTCCTTTTTTATATTCTTCTAGGAATGTTGAAAAAACATTATCCCAATACTCACCAACAAAATCTACTCTTAATAGTTTAAGTCCTAATTGGTTAGCTACGTGTTTAGCGTCTAAATAATCTTGTTCCTGAGGGCAGACATCATTTTCTATTGTGGGGTTTCCCATAATATCATTGTTTGCTAACGCATCCCAATTACGCATAAAAGCACAAGTTACATCATAACCTTGCTCTTTTAATATATATGCTGCTACTGCTGAATCTACGCCTCCTGAGAGACCTAATAATATTTTTTCTGCCATTTTATCACCTTTCATCTATTATAATGTAGTTGATTAAGTTAATCAACTACATCTACATTTTTATTAAAAAAAGCTCATCCTACGGATGAGCTAATTACCTGGCAATGTGCTATCTTCACTAGAGCTAGTCTAGATATTGTCACCG
>JAVXTN010000092.1:0-4718 GCA_036642635.1 Erysipelotrichaceae bacterium | reverse complement strand
TGAAACTATGTTAAATATAAGTAGTTTTTCAGGAAAAGAAGAAAATAGTAAAAGTACTACAATAGAAGATTTAACAATAGGAGATTTAAGAATTAAAGATATAGCAGTAATGATAAATCCTAAAAGTTTATTAGGAAATAAAGCATTAGGAATAGATGGAATACTAGGTTGGGATATACTATCAAGAATGGATTTTGAAATAGATGATAAAAATAGTTTATTTAGATGTATTAAAATTAATAAAGAAGTAGAAGATATGAATTTAGTGATGGGAGTATTTCCTACATTAATTATTAAAGATATTAATAACAAACTAGTAATAGCTGGATTAGATAGTGGAGCATTAACAAGCTGGATAAGTAAAGCTAGTATAGAAAGAAATAAATTAGAAGTTGTTAAAGAAGGAGAAGCTTTAGGATTAGGTATTCATGGGATGGAAAATATTATGATAAGTGTTGTAAAACAAGTACGTTATAAGTTAGGTAAATCCCATATAGTTATAGAGAATGTGAATACTGGTAAGACTGCATTATTTGATGGTATGGAATATGATATAGTGTTAGGTAATGAAGTGTTTAAGAATCGTTGTATCCAAGTAATTACATCTAAAGGATGTATTAACATTTTATAGGAGGAAAAGAAAATGAAAAATACTGGAAAGATTGTTATGGAAAATGGTGAAGTAATTAAGTTTGAGTTATTTGCAGAAGAAGCACCTATTACAGTTGCTAACTTTGTTAAGTTAATTAATGAAGGCTACTATGATGGAAAGAAGTTCCATCGTGTTATTCCTGGGTTTGTTTCTCAAGGAGGATGTCCTAATGGAAATGGGACTGGAGATTTAGGTTATACAATACCTTGTGAATGCAGTACTAATGTACATAAACATGTAGCAGGTAGTTTATCAATGGCACATAGAGGTAAAGACACAGGATGCTGTCAATTCTTTATTGTACATGAACCACAACCTCATTTAGACGGGGTACACACTGTGTTTGGTAGAATTACTGATAACTTAGCAGCAGTTACAAGAATGATGAGTGGAGACGTTATGACAAGCGTTACAATGGATAAGTAGATGAAAGACTTTAAAAGATTAGGCTATCCCTTACTAATAATAGTAGGAAGTGCTATTATTAGTAAGTTTTTAACATTATATATTAAAGCAAGTTTTATTAATACTTTAGTTACAGTAGTAATAGTATGTGCTTTATTCTTATTTGGAACATCACTTAATAAAAGTAGTAGAAGTAATGCAGTAATTAAAAAAGTAATAAGCTTAGTCTTAGTAATCTTTTTAATGCTAATGCAAATGAATATCTTTACATTACCTTATATTTCTAGTTTCTTAGATATGATTGGAATGCATTCATTCTTTATTAATATGTTATATATTTATTGTGGTTATATCTTTGTAGATTAACTATAGGAGGAATTATGGAGCAATATATCTTAGAAGGAAATATATCAGTAAAAGCAGCTATCCTATCTAACAAAAGAACTATCTATAAGGTACTTATAGATAGTTCAAAGAAGGATAAGGATAGTAATTATATATTAGCTAAAGCTTATGAAAGAAATATAGAAGTAATTAAAACTAATAGAGAAGAAATAGACTTATTAGCTAAAGGTAATACTCATGGTGGACTTATAGCTTATGTAGGACCTATTAGTACTTATAGTATAAATGAACTTAATGAAACAAATAAGTTTGTAGCTCTTATAGAAGGTATAGAAGATCCTTTTAACTTTGCTTATATTTTAAGAAGTCTTTATGCAGCTGGAGTAGAAGGCATTATAGTTAGTTCTCGTAACTGGTCTAATGCAGCTACAACTTTAGCTAAATCAAGTGCTGGAGCTAGTGAATATATAAACATGTATATTTATGAATCTCCTAATGAAGTTATAGCTGCTCTAAAGAGTTGTAGCCTCCCTTTAATATGTGCGTATCGTAAAGATGCTACATCTCTATTTAGTTATCATTTCCCTACCAAATGCTGTATAGCAATTGGTGGGGAATTGAGAGGTTTATCTAAAATATTCATTGAGCATAGCTCAACTAATATTTATATACCTTATGCTAATGATTTTAGAAATGCTTTATCAGGAGCTAGTGCTAGTGCTGTTATAGCTTTTGAATACTTTAGACAAATGTCTAATAAGATGTAATAATTTTATTAGTTATTGTAGGTTAATTACTTGTTGATATCTATCACTATTAATATCTTTATAAATAAGTTATTATGTTATAGGTGATGATAATGAGAAAAGGATTTACATTAGTTGAAAGTATAATAGTTATTGCTATTATAGCAACTTTATCTGTTATATTAGTTCCATCTTTTTTAGAGTATATAGAAGATAGTAATATTAAGGCAGCTAGTAGTAATGCTAAAAGTTTTGAAACTATATATAATGCTGAAAGAAGTAAAGCTATAGCTAATACTGAAGGTGCGATAGAAGTAGTAACAGTATTAACTAACTTAAGTAGTATCAATCCAAAATTAGCAAGTGATCCTAATATGTCTTATATAATAGAAGAAGATACAGCTAAACTAATTAAAGTATGTTATTTATATGAAGAACAATGTTTTAATCCTGAAGGTAATATTGAACACAATATAATTAAACCAGGAAGTGATTATTATGAAAAGTAGAGCCAATTATGGCTCTACTTTTCATTTAAAAAAAGAGCTATATTATAGCTCTTAAGATATTAAATTGTATTACGAATAAGTTGTTTACGATCATAAGGTGTTAAACCTTTTTTACGTACTCTTAAGAAGTTAGGAGTAATTTCTACTAATTCATCATCATTAATGAATTCTAGAGCTTCTTCTAAAGTCATAATCTTAGGTGGAACTAAATGCATAGCTTCATCATTACCAGTAGATCTTACTGCAGTAAGTTTTTTATTCTTTAATGGATTTACTTCCATATCAAGATTTCTAGCACTAACTCCAATAATCATACCTTCATAAACATCACATTGTGGAGAAATAAATAATTGACCACGATCTTGAATATTAAATAAAGCATAAGTCATAGCAGAACCAGTAGCTGTAGAAATTAAAGCACCATTAGGTCTTTGAGAAATCTCACCTTTATATTGCTCATATCCACAAATACGTCTTACTAAAGTACCTTCTCCATGAGTATCATTAATGAATTCATTACGATAACCTAATAAACCACGAGTAGGAGCAGTATAAGTAATTTTACTATAACCATTCTCTTCATCCATATCAACCATAGTACCTTTTCTTAAATTAAGTTTATTAATTACAGTACCACTATATTGTTCAGGAACTAAAGCAATAACCTCTTCAATAGGTTCTACTTTCTTTCCGTTTTCATCAATATGCATAATAACCTCAGGTTTAGATACGGCTACTTCATAGCCTTCTCTACGCATATTTTCTAATAGTATAGAAATATGTAATTCACCACGTCCACTAACTCTAAAACAGTCAGCAGCATCAGTAGCTTCAACCTTAAGACCAACATTTACTTCTAATTCTTTTTCTAATCTTTCTTTTAAATTACGAGATGTAACAAACTTACCATCTTGTCCTGCAAAAGGAGATTTATTAACTATGAAGTTCATAGATAGAGTTGGATCTTCAATTTTAATAGTAGGTAATGGAATTAAGTTATCTTTGTTTAAACATAAAGTTTCTCCAATAGATATATCATTAATACCTGATAATACTACAATATCACCACTTCTAGCTTCACTTACTTCAGTTCTCTTTAATCCTTCATAAACAAATAGTTTATTAACTTGTTTATTTCTTTGATTTCCAAATACATCACATACTACAACAGTTTGTCCAGCTTTAAGAACTCCTTGTGTAACTCTACCAATACCTAAACGACCAATATAGTCATCATAAGCTAAAGCAGATACTTGTACTTGTAATGGTTCTTCATCTAAATCAGGATAAGCTTCTACATGTTTCATTATTGTATCAAATAATGGATCAATGTTTTCACTAGGTTCATCTATTTCATATTGAACGATTCCTCTTTTAGCAATACCATAAAGAATAGGGAAATCTAATTGCTCATCTGTAGCATTTAAATCTATGAATAAATCATAAACCATATCTACTACTTCAGCAGCTCTTTGATCTTTTTTATCAATCTTATTTATTAATAGAATAGGACGTAAACCCATCTCTAAAGATTTCTGTAAAACGAAACGTGTCTGAGGCATAGGTCCTTCACTTGAATCAACAAGAAGAATAACTGTATCTACAGTCTTAATAATACGTTCTACTTCACTAGAGAAATCAGCATGTCCTGGAGTATCTACGACGTTAATTTTTGTATCTTTGTGCATTACACTACAGTTCTTTGAATAGATTGTAATTCCACGTTCTCTTTCAAGATCATTAGAATCCATAACACATGTAGCTACATCTTCATTAGCTCTAAATACATTACTCTGATTAAGAAATGCATCAACTAATGTAGACTTTCCTGCATCTACGTGGGCAATTACTGCGATGTTAATAATTTTTTGCTTGCTCATTTGCATACCACCTTTTTTAAACTCAGAATATATAATATACTGAATTCGATATAATTACAATTTATTTATGAAAAAAAAGCAATTTTTTCATTGTTTTACGTATACTTTAAGGAAACAGGTGAAAAAAATGCGTATTAAGTACTCTTTTATACTAATATTAATATCAGTCCTTTTAAGTAGT
>JAVXTN010000091.1:0-4787 GCA_036642635.1 Erysipelotrichaceae bacterium | reverse complement strand
CACTAAACTGATACTGACTTCAAGCATATCAGACAGTTCTGAGCGTGACAGATTTTTTTTTAGTCTCGCCTCTTTGAGCCAATTTCTCATATAATCATCTCCCTTCTGTATCACGAGACAATAATTTGATACATTTTGTCTCGGTACTTAAATATTAATACAACGTGTATCGATTGTCAAGCGAGAATCTTATATTATGATACAAATTGTCGCAAAGTTATGAAAACAGTTTAATTTTGGAAATTCTGTTGTTATAATTTGGGCAAAAGGAGGTGTAAACTATGCTCTCAGATAGACTGCTGATTCTTAGATCAATCAAAGAAAAGGAAGAAGGAATTAAAATAGCAAAGACAACTATAAGTAAGAAACTTGATAAGACGGCTTCTACTTATGGTAAATGGGAGAATGGGGAGCGCACTCCGGATTTAATTGACATAAAGAATCTTGCTAATTATTTCAATGTGAGTATCGATTACTTGTTAGAAAACGATGCAACCGAATCAAAGAAATATGCTAAAGAAACCTTAGCAGTAATTGATGCGATGAATTCTGCACCTTTAGCAGACAGGGTGAAAATGTTAAACACACTTAAAGCCGCATTCCCTGAATATTTTAAATAAAGGCTAACTAAACTTGCACTGTTGTATAATTAAAAAAATAAGAGAGGTGATTCAATATGGCAACAAAAAAAACCACGATATACAGTATCCGTTGACGATGATTTGTTTGAAGCTATCGAGAATTTTCGTTTTGAAAACCGATATCAAACACGATCAGAAGCAACAGTTGAGCTCATTAAGCGTGGCATTAAGCAACTCAACGAAGAACAAAAAAACGCAAAACGTAAATCAAAGGAATAAAATATCAATCCGGATTTAATCGACCTGAAGAATCTTGCTAATTATTTCAATGCGAGTGTCGATTACTTGTTAGAAAACGATGCAACCGAATCAGAGAAATATGCTAAAGAAACCTTAGCAGTAATTGATGCGATGAATGTAGAATATGAAAAAAAACATCTTGAATTCCCTAAAAACTTTCCCATTCATGAGCTTTATTCAGATCCGCAAGAATTAGCTTATGTTAATTGCCAAAATCTCCATAGTAAATAAACTAGCACACTTCTGTGTGCATTTTTTTGTACTCTCATATGATGATAATTGCTTTTAAAGTAATCATGGTATCCTATTAATGAGGAGATGATAATTAAGATGGCTAGATACAAGAAAAGAAAGGATGGAAGGTATGGTACTTCTGTCACGTTAGGAGTTAAGGATAATGGAGAGTATAACAAGAAATACCTTACTGCAAATACTATATATGAATTAGATATGAAGAAGGAACAAGTACTGTTGGATTACGCTAACCTTTTAGAGGATCTTAAGCATGAGTCGTTTAAATCGTATTCATTAAAATGGCTAGATGCAAAAAGAATGACTGTCGAGCATAACACTTACGTTTCATACAGGGGAGCGGTTATTAAATATTGTGCAAGTCTTAATGCCTTGAGTATTAGTAAAATCAAGAGACAAGACATACAGGATATAATCAATGCGAATATGGATCACTCTCGCACGTGTCAAATAATACTTCTCACCCTAAAGCAAATATTTGAACAAGCTATTGATGATGAGATAATAATTAGAAATCCATGCAGAGCAGTAGCAAGACCGCGTTATCGCAAGCCTAAGAAACGTGCCCTAACGCGGGATGAGATAAAGATGATAAATAGTGCGCAATTAACATTAAGAGAGCGTATGTACGTTAATATGCTGTATTATTTCGGTTTAAGACGAGAAGAAGCTCTAGCTTTAACAAAGAAAGACTTTAATTTAAGATCAAATGTATTATCAATCAATAAAGCACTAGTATTCATATCAAACAAGGGAGTTATAAAAGACACTAAGAGCGTATCTAGCGATAGAGTAATTTCTATCCAGAGCACAATTAAACCTTTTATAAGAGAGTACTTAAAACATCTAGATGGAGATTATTTGTTTACATCGCTAATAGATAAACAGTTGATTACTGAATCATCATTTAAGAAAATGTGGAAGTCTATAATGACTAAATTTGATGATGCTGCAGATGAATTATGTTTAGATCAGATTGATGGGTTATCTAGTCATACATTCCGCCATAACTACGCAACGATGTTACATAGCGCCGGTGTATCCGTTAAGGAAGCTCAATATTTATTGGGACATTCAAACTCCTCAATCACTATGGATATATATACACATTTAGATGGGGCAAATCTCCAGGCAGATAATAAACTGTCAGAGTATCTAAAATCAATAGAAAAGTAGCTCTAAATTAGCTACTTTTTTTGCCCACTATTTGCCCACTATTTGCCCACTCTGTATTCAATTTGCCCACTTTTTGACCACTTTTACTTACTATTACTATCATTTACTTTAGGGTATAGTTTTATAATACTTATATATAAAAAAACGTTTAAACCCTTTAAAATAGGCTTAAACGTACATGTTATAATGGTGATCCGCCGGGGGGTCGAACCCCGGACCCTCTGATTAAGAGTCAGATGCTCTACCAACTGAGCTAGCGGATCAAATAACCAAAAATTGATTACCTGTTAAGTATAAACTAAATTGATATATATTTCAAGATAAAAATGATTTATTTTTATAAAATATGTGATAAAGTTTATATTAGAATAACAGTTAAACAACTAATGGTTCTAAATCATCTAAATTATAAGGAGTTTGTTGATAAACTAGATTAAGCCAATTCTTTATTAGTAAATTAGCATGAGCTCTCCATATAAAATATGGTACTTGTGTCGGATCATCATCAGGAAAATAATTAAAAGGAATCTGTATATTATCCCCCTTCTCTAAATCTCTAAAGTACTCTTTAGCTAATGTATCCCTATCATATTCACAATGCCCACAAACAAATACATGATGTCCTTCACAACTAGTTATTAAATTTAATCCACTTAAATAAGAATAAGAAAGTACTTTTAGTTTAGGATTCTTATATACAGCATCTTCATCAAGTCCTGTATGTCTAGAATGTGGTACATAATATAGTTCATCAAACCCTCTTACTAATATATCATTAACATCAGTAACAATATGTGGATATATACCAAACATCTTTTCAGTCAATTCTTTCTTATTTATCCCATAATGATAATATAAACCTACTTGAGATCCCCAACATATATGATAAGTAGAATAAACATTAGTCTTTGACCATTCCATTATAAGTTTTAATTCATCATAATAATCAACATCTTCAAAATCTAATAACTCTACTGGAGCTCCAGTAATAATTAACCCATCATACTTTAATGTTTTAACATCATCAAAGTTTTTATAAAATTTAAGTAAATGTTCAGCATTAGTATTCTTACTAATATGAGAACTAACTTGTAATAAATCTATATCTACTTGTAAAGGAGAATTACTTAATAAACGTAATAGTTGTGTTTCAGTTTCTATCTTCTTTGGCATTAAATTAAGAATAATAATTCTTAAAGGTCTTATATCCTGAACACTAGCTCTTTCATCAGTAATAACCGAAATATTTTCATCATCTAGAACTTTCCTAGCTGGTAATGTACTTGCTATATTTATTGGCATATTTACCTCCTCAACATCTTTATTAATTGTTAGTATTATATCACTAATTTTAATGTAATGTAAGATTATCCTAAAATAATATTAATTATATAACATATTATAATTCCTATAATAGTAGGTAATATAAAAGATAGAATTGTCCATTTAATACTCTTACTTTCTTTTTTAATAGTTAATAATGTAGTAGCACAAGGAAAGTGTACTATAGAAAAGATCATAGTATTTATAGCAGTAACTAATGTCCATCCATTATCTAATAATAATTGTTTTAATATATTTAAATCACTTATATCTATCATAGTACCTTTAGCTAAATATCCCATTATTATTATAGGCATTACTATCTCATTAGCAGGAAACCCTAATATAAATGCTAATAGTATTATACCATCTAACCCCATTATATTACCTATTGGTTCTAATATATTAGCTATATAGTTTAATAAACTTATATTATCTATATATACATTACCTATAATAAATATAATTATACCTGCAGGTATAGCAACACTTACTGCTCTTCCTAATACATATATAGTTCTATCTAATAAAGATCTTATTAGTACTTGTTTAATTTGTGGTTTCCTATAAGGAGGTAGTTCTAAAGTAAAAGAAGAAGGTACCCCCTTTAATACTGTATTAGATAAAACTTTAGATACCCCTAAAGTTAATAATACACTAAAAAGAATTAAACTACACAACACCAAGGTACTTAACATTGAACCATAAGGTTCTATCATTACTCCACCTATAAACATAGTAATAATACTTATAAGAGTAGGAAACCTCCCATTACAAGGCATAAAACTATTAGTAATTATAGCTATTAATCTTTCTCTTTTACTATCTATAATACTAGTAGCACTTACTCCTACAGCATTACAACCTAATCCCATACACATACAAAGTGCTTGTTTACCACAAGTATTAGATCTTTGAAAATACCCATCTAAATTAAAAGCTATTCTAGGTAAATAACCAAAATCTTCTAATAACGCAAACAAAGGAAAGAATATCATCATAGGAGGTAACATAACAGAAACAACCCAAGTTAAAGTAGTATAAATACCATCAACAATCAAAGACAAAAGAAACCCATTTACATTTAATAGATTTAAAAAATCTATTAAATGTAATTTAAAATTACTAAAAAAATCACTTAATATTTGACTAGGT
>JAVXTN010000090.1:0-4952 GCA_036642635.1 Erysipelotrichaceae bacterium | reverse complement strand
TATCTTAAAGAATTCAAAATTAACTGATATTTATTTATTCATAAAATGATATCATTTATAATAGTCTCTCCATTCCACTTACTATTAAATTCTTAGATAATCTTTTACTCGCTGTTCACTTATGCTAAATATTTATAAAACTCTATACTAAATAGATAACATGTAAGAATAACATTTTATAGTTAAGCTTCCCTAACCTACCTTTTCTTCAGTAAATTTACTACCATCAACTCTAACTCGGACATTATCATCAATTGTATATTTACTTTTGATAATCACATTCATATCAATATCTACTATTTCTACACTATTATCACTTCTTTTTATTCTCAATAAAGTATTATCTTTATTACCACGCTTTGAAGTTCCTTCACAAATAGACACACCTTTTACACTAATCCAATCCTCAATTATTTTATGATGTTTAACATTATATAAAATAATATTTTCTGTATTTGTATTAAGTCCAATATAACCTCCACTCATTATTCTATAGCCATCTACAGGTTCCTCTATAAGTATATTACCAACACTATCTTTTATTAGAAATTTACCATCATCTTGCATATCCAAAACAAAGTCATCAACTTCATATCCTAGTTTTTTAAAAGTAATTCCTATTCGCTCATTTACAGTACTTTTAGTAACAACCATATCTCCCAATTCATATTCTGGCATAGTTATACTAGTTTCATCCTCTGAAATATTATTATAATTAACTGGTATATCATATTCTTTAGGATGTGTATAATTATATCTAGCCATATTCCTAATGGCAGGCCCAGCAAATAAAGCAATAATTGTAATAACCAAAACAAACTTAGAAGAATTATTGCTTTTCTTATCAGATTTAACTAACGTAAAAAGTTCTTCTCTCTTATCTCCAGACTCATAGTTAGAATGTTTTTTTAAATACTTAACTATTGCATTATAATCAGCATCCTCCATATAATTATCAGGATTAAAATCCATAGTAAATATTACTTCATCCTTTAACAACTCATCTAGTTCTTCTTTTAATAATTTAATATAAGTTTCTCTATAATCTCCACCATTCATTTTCTCCAATACTTCTTCTTTATTAATTAATTTAGTTAAATCTACATATAATAATTTATTCATACTTTCCCCTTTAATTGTTTTACAATTCATTGTGCCTAAAATTATATCATATATTAATTATAATAAACATATTTTTTACTATAAATTATAAAAAATCAATACCTATATAAGTGTCTAGGTATTGATTTCTTTTTAAATCTCATCTATTAATGTAATAATATTCTTTATAGACATTAATGAATCATCTACTTCTTTAGCTCTATGATTCTTTAGTATTTCTATTGCTGTATTTTGCATTGCAGGGAATGCGCTTCTTGTTAATTGATTAGCATAGATTACTATATTTACTCCATGTTTAGCAAATTCTTCTTCAGTAACTGTATTAAATGATGTAGGTACTACTACTATAGGTGTTTTAGCATCCTTAGCTCTAAATTTATCTACAAATTCAAATATTTCACTTGGATCTTTCTTTCTTGAATGAATCATAATACCATCAGCTCCTGCTTTTACATAAGCAAATGCTCTATCTAATGCATCTTGCATTCCTTGTTCTAATATTAATGATTCAATACGTGCTATAATCATAAATTCTTCAGTACGTAATGCTGCTTTACCAGCTGCTATTTTCATTGAGAAATTCTCTATAGTATCTTGTGTTTGAACTACATCATTACCAAATAATGAGTTCTTTTTAAGTCCTGTTTTATCTTCAATAATAACTGCTGATACTCCCATTCTTTCCATACTTCTAACATTATATACAAAATGTTCTAATAATCCACCTGTATCTCCATCTAAAATAATAGGTTTAGTAGTAACTTCCATAACATCATCAATCGTTCTCATACGACTAGACATATCTACTAATTCAATATCTGGTTTACCCTTAGCTGTAGAATCACATAAAGAACTAATCCACATAGCATCATACTGATCTAATTCACCATTGTTTTCAACTACTGTTTTTTCAGCAATTAAACCAGTTAAACCTGAATGTACTTCAATAGTTTTAACAATAGGTCTCATAGATAATAATTGTCTTAATCTTTTTCTTCTAAATTCAGGCATTGCTAGTTTTTCCTTAGCAATTGCATCAATTTTCTTTACTGATTCATTTCTAGTATATGGCACTTCTATAAGTTCTCCATTCCAAGCTTTTAAAGTATTAATAACATTTTCTCTAATGTTAATTAAAGCATTATCTCTCCAATCATCACCATGTATAACATATTCTGGTTTTAATTCTTTTAAGATATCTTCATAACTTACTTTTTCTTGAATTACTACTTCATCAACTAATGAACAGTTTTTAATAACTTGCATTCTTTCTTCAAAACTAATTGTTGGGAAACGATCAAAACTTACCATAGCACTATCACTTAATACTCCAACTACTAATTTACCATATTCTTTAGCTTTCTTCATTACATTAAGATGTCCTTCATGTAATACATCAGTACTCATACACATATAAATTGTTTTCATTTTAGTTCTCCTTATGGAATTTTATAAAATTCTCTTTATTTTGAATTGGTGTTTCTTTAGGTCTTCCTAGATTATCTCTAGATCCTATTTTTACTTTAACTTCAATAAAACTTAATTCATTTAAGTTATTTACTTCATTTAATGTTTTAATTAGTTCTTCTTCATTAGTACATGTATATACATTAGGATATCCACAAGCTTTAGCAATAGGAGCATAACTCATTCCATTAGTTCCAGTTGGCATTCCTCCTACTGATTCATGTACATCATTATTTAATAATATATGAAGATAATTCTTAGGTGCTTGTTTAGCTATAAAAGCCATACTACCCATATGCATTAATGCAGCACCATCTCCATCTATACATACTGTTCTTTTAGTTTTATCAGCACTAGCTAAACCTAAAGCTATACTAGAAGCATGTCCCATACAACCAACAGTTAAGAAATTAGCATCATGTTGACCTCTAACTATATCTGCTTGTTCATAAACTTCTCTAGATATCTTACCAGTAGTAGAAACTATACGATCATTAGCTAATAAATCTCCTAATATAATATGAATAGCATCTTCTCTTAATAATGTATAATCATTATAGAAAGGAGTAAAACTACGCTTAGCAAATGTTCCTTTACGTACAATAATTGTATACTGTAAATTATTACGTAAAGCAACATTTGCTTCATCCATAATCTCTTTTAATTTAGATGGCGTTGTAGTATCATCTATGATACTACATTTGATGTCCATGACATCAAATAGTGAACCTGTGATTTTCCCTTGAAATACATGTTGTGGTTCATCCTTAACACCAGGTTCACCACGCCATCCTACTATAAATAACATAGGTATATCATATACATCTTTATTGATTAAAGATGCTATAGGATTTACAGTATTACCTATTCCTGAATTTTGCATATATATACAAGCAGGTTTTCCTGTTGCTAAATATGTTCCTGCTCCAATTGCTACAGCAGCACCTTCATTAGCAGGTACATAATGATTAAACTTTCCAATTCCATCACTATTTAAGTATTCACATAGTTCTTTTAATAATGAATCTGGTACTCCAGCAAAAGTATCTATTCCTAGTCCTTCTATTTCTTTAATTAGTGTTTCTACTTCCATTTTAGTTTTCCTCTCTATAGTTTCTAACTAAGTTTTCTAATTGTTTAATATCATCCATATTTAGATCCCCTATATTACCTATTCTAAAAGCATCATAATCAGCTAGTTTTCCTGAATATAGTAAGTATCCTTCATCTTTCATATGATCATAGAATTTCTTAAAATCAAATCCTTCTGGATTTAAATAAGTAGTTATAACTGGACATTGTATATTTTCATCTACTAATGTTTTAAATCCTAGTTCTTTCATAAACTTAGCTATATAAGCTTGTAAATTCTTATAGTGTTTATTTCGTTCATTAATTCCACCACTATTTATTAATTCGTCAATACCTTGATTTAGTGCTAGCATTACATGTGTAGGACTTGTAAACCTAAAACTATAGTTATTTAACATTGTTTCATATTGTTCATATAAATCTAATGATAATGATACTGCATTACCTTTGCATCTTTTTAATTGTTCTTCTTTAGCTATAATTAAAGCTACTCCTGGAACTCCATGTAAACATTTATTAGCACTAGTTACTAAATAATCTATTTGTAGATTATTTAGATCAATATTTACTCCACCAAAACTAGACATAGCATCTACAATACTTATCTTATGGTACTTATGAATTAGCTTCATTATTCCTTCTAAGTTATTAAGTATACCTGCTGTTGTTTCTGAATGTATAAAAGCTACATGTGTATATTCATTAGATGCTATCAATGGTTCTATTTCTTTTAGATCTAGCTGTTCAATCATTGAATAGCTCTTTAATGTATAATTCTTTTTAGCATGTTCACATATTTGTGACATTCTAATTCCATAAGCACCATTAGCTAAGATTAATACCTTATCTTTATCACTTATACTACTTGTTAAGACTGCTTCTACTCCATAGGTACCAGATCCTTGTAAGAATATACATTTATATTCATTTGGATTAGCATTAGCAAGTTTCAATAACTTAGTTCCAATACTAGCTACAATAGATGCATATTCATCATCTCTTGTTCCTAAATCAATATTCATAGCAGCTCTTACACTAGGAGATGTCGTTAATGGTCCTGGTGTTAATAGTTTCTTTGCTTTTAAGTTCATATTAACTACTTCCTTTCTATTTATGAACATAAATACCTTAAATATTAGATATTATAATGTCTTTTCTAAGTTATAGCATTCATATATGAACGTTACTTCTTATAATTTAGATTATATTCTTAATCTTATAATAAATCAACTCTTTTTCATAAATTTTGTTATATTATTATACATATCATG
>JAVXTN010000089.1:0-4985 GCA_036642635.1 Erysipelotrichaceae bacterium | reverse complement strand
TCAACTGCTTCCCTAATCACAAGAAGTACAAACGATATTCAACAAATTCAAATGGTTCTTGTAATGATGCTTAGAATTGTAATATATGCTCCAATTATGGGGTTTGGTGCTTTAATCCATGTATTAGATTCTAATGCTAGTATGACTTGGATTATCTTCTTTGTAATAGTTTTATTACTAAGTGTTATGGGTGTTGCTTTCAGTATAGTAATGCCAAAGTTTAAAATAGCTCAACAATTATTAGATAAATTAAATTTAGTTATGCGTGAATTCTTAGAAGGAATGCCAGTAATAAGAGCCTTCAATACTGAGAAGTATGAGGAACAAAAATTTAATAAAGCAAATAAAGATATAACAGATACTAATATATTTGTTAATCGTGTAATGGCTGCCTTAATGCCTATTATGATGTTTATTATGAACTGTGTATCTTTAGTAATTATTTGGATTGGTGGACAACAAATAGATTTAGGAACATTACAAATAGGAGATTTAATAGCATTTATTCAATATGCTATGCAAATAATTATGTCTTTCTTAATGATTTCTATGGTAGCTATAATGATACCAAGAGCTGGAGTTGCTGCTAATAGAATTATGGAAGTACTTGACAGTGATCCAAGTATATTAGATCCTAAGGATGCTGAAAATTTTAAAGAAGATTTACATGGAGTTGTTGAATTTAAAAATGTAAGTTTTAAATATCCAGGAGCTGAAGAAAACATTTTAGATAATATTAATTTTATTGCTAAACCAGGTCAAACTACAGCATTCATTGGTAGTACTGGAAGTGGTAAATCTACTTTAATTAATTTAGTACCACGTTTCTTTGATGTTACACAAGGAGAAATTATTGTAGATGGAACTAATATTAAAGATGTAACTCAACATCAATTAAGAGAAAAAATTGGTTATGTTCCACAAAAAGGTATTCTTTTCTCAGGTACAATAGAAAGTAATCTATTATATGCTAAAGCGGATGCAACTCAACAAGAAATAGAAAATGCAGCAATGATTGCGCAAGCAAGTGACTTTATTGAATCAACTCAAGATAAGTATGATACTGCTATATCACAAGGAGGAACAAATGTATCAGGTGGACAAAAACAAAGAATTAGTATTGCTAGAGCTTTAGTTAAAGAACCTGAAATATTAATATTTGATGATAGTTTCTCAGCATTAGATTTTAAAACTGATGCTAAATTACGTAAAGCGTAAATGAGTTTACGCAACGTACTCAAAGTACAGTACTATTAGTAGCTCAAAGAATTTCTTCTATTATGCATGCAGAACAAATCATTGTATTGGATAATGGAAAAATTGTAGGTAAAGGAAATCATAAAGAATTATTAAATAGTTGTGAAGTATATCAAGAAATTGCTTATTCACAGTTATCAAAGGAGGAACTAGAAAATGAATCCAATGAAAACTAAAGAACCAAAAAAGATGATGAAAGGACCAATGGATGGAATGGGCAAAATGCATGGAGGAGAAAAGGCTAAAGACTTTAAAGGAACTATGCATCGTTTATTTACTTATTTAAAGCCTTTTTATAAAATTTTAGTATTAGTAATTATGTTTGCAATAGGTAGTACAGTGTTCTCAATTGTAGGGCCTAAAATATTAGGTAATGCTACTACAACTTTAGCTGAAGGTTTTATGCTAAAGGTACAAGGATTAGGAAATATTGATTTTAGTAAAATAGGACAAATAATATTATTATTAGTAGTGTTATATGTTATAAGTGCTGTATTATCTTATATACAAGGTTATTTAATGTCTGGAGTATCTCAAAAAGTAGCTTATAATTTAAGAACAGCATTAGCTACTAAAATTAATAGAATGCCATTTAAATATTTTGATACACATACTCATGGTGAAGTACTATCAAGAGTAAGTAATGATATAGATACTATTGCTCAATCGTTAAATCAAAGTATGTCACAAATTATAACTTCAGTAGTTATGCTAATAGGTATATTAGTAATGATGTTATCAATTAGTTGGCAAATGACTTTAATGGCACTATGTGTACTACCTATATCATTATTTCTATTAAGTAGTGTAGTGAAGAAATCACAACGTTACTTTAAACAACAACAAGAATACCTAGGTAATGTAAATGGACATATAGAAGAAATGTATAGTGGACATGTAGTAATGAAAGCTTTTAATGGAGAAGAAGCATCTATAGCTACTTTCAATGAACATAATGAAAAACTATATAATACTGCATGGAAATCTCAATTCTTATCAGGTTTAATGATGCCTATTACCAACTTTGTTGGTAATCTAGGATACGTAGGAGTATGTATCCTAGGTGGATATTTAAATATCCACGGCATCATAGAAATAGGTGATATTCAAGCTTTTATTCAGTATGTTAGAAGTTTTAATCAACCTATTACTCAGACTGCTCAGATTATGAATGTATTACAGTCTACAGCAGCAGCAGCAGAACGTGTTTTTGAATTCTTAGCTGAAGAAGAAATAAGTGATGATTCTAAAGCTAGTGCTAAAGTGATTGATGAATCAGGTAATGCTTTAGTTAAAGGATGTGTAACATTTGAAAATGTTCATTTTGGATATAATCCTAATAAGATTATAATTAATGACTTCTCTATGTATATAAAAGCAGGTAAAAAGATTGCTATAGTTGGACCTACAGGAGCTGGTAAAACAACTATAGTTAAATTATTAATGCGTTTTTATGAATTAAATCAAGGTAGTATTTATATTGATAATATAAATATAACTGATATGAAACGTTCAGATTTAAGATCATTATTTGGTATGGTATTACAGGATGCTTGGTTGTTTAATGGTTCTATTTTAGATAATATACGTTATGGTAAACTTGATGCTAGTGATGAGGAAGTTAAAGCTGCTGCAAGTGCTGCTTATGTAGATCATTTTATAAAGACACTAGATCATGGTTATGATACTATTATTAATGAAGAAAGTAATAATATATCACAAGGACAAAAACAGTTATTAACAATAGCACGAGCATTCTTATCAGATCCTAAGATACTTATATTAGATGAAGCTACTAGTTCAGTAGATACTAGAACTGAAGTGCTTATACAAAAAGGTATGGATAAACTAATGGAAAATCGTACAAGTTTTGTTATTGCTCATCGTTTATCAACGATTAAAGATGCTGATCTAATATTAGTAATGAAAGATGGAGATATTGTAGAAGTAGGCTCACATAATGAACTATTAGCAGCTAATGGATTCTATACAAATCTATATAATTCACAGTTTGAAGAAGTATTAGAGTAATTTAGTAAACTAACTATTGAAAGATACTACTGATATTGTTATAATGTTTATAGTATTAATAAAGGAGGTTTTTATATGCCAGTAAATGTAAATGAAGATTCTTGTATCGGTTGTGGTGCTTGCGTAGGCGTTTGTCCAGTTGGAGCACTATCTATGAATGATGATGGAAAATCAACTTGTGATGAAGGAGCTTGTATAGATTGTGGAGCATGTGTTTCTAGTTGCCCTACAGATGCAATAACTCAATAAGAATTAACCAAGCCTAGCTTGGTTTTTTTAATTTAAAAAAGAATAGAAAAAATTATTAAAATTAAGTATAATAGATAAGCATAATATTTAACACTAATGGAGGAATAAAGATGGATAACAAAGAAGTATTTTCATTACCAAGTCTAAAAGCGGCACAAGTTAGGACTCATCAACAAACAACTATAGAGAAAGCACTATTTAATATACCTTATAATGTTCAAGGAATTGGCAAAGGAATGAAGTACTATTTAAGAACTTATGGTTGTCAAGCTAATGAACGTGATGGAGAAACTATTGCAGGTATTTTAGAAGCATTACAATTCATTAGTGTAGATAGTCCTTATGAAGCAGATCTAATAATGATGAATACTTGTGCAATTAGAAAGAATGCTGAAGATAAGGTTTTAGGAGAAATAGGATCATTAAAAAAACTATTAGTGGATAAACCAAATCTATTATTTGCTATGTGTGGTTGTATGGCACAAGAAGAAGATGTAATAGATAAGATGCTTAATGTACATAAGCATGTTAATTTAGTATTTGGTACACATAATATTCATCAATTACCAGAACTACTATATCGAGTTATACATGAACATGAAAGAGTAATAGAAGTCTTCTCTAAAGAAGGAGAAGTTATTGAAAATTTACCAGTTAAAAGATTTAAAAGTCATAAAGCTTGGGTTAATATAGTTTATGGATGTGATAAATTTTGTACATACTGTATAGTACCATACACTAGAGGTAAAGAAAGAAGCCGATCAGTAGCTGATATATTAGAAGAAATTAAAATATTGAAAGAAGAGAACTACCAAGAAATTACGTTGTTAGGACAAAATGTAAATAGCTATGGTAAAGATTTAAATGTTGAAGGTGGATTTGCGTATTTATTAGAAGAAGTAGCTAAGATGGGAATTAAAAGAATTAGATTTACTACTTCTCATCCTTGGGATTTTAGTGAAGATATGATTAATGTAATAGCTAAGTATGATAATATAATGCCATTTATTCATTTACCAGTACAATCAGGTAATAATGAAATATTAAAGATTATGGGACGTCGTTATACAATAGAACAATATAAACAATTATTTGATAGTATAAAAGATAAAGTTAAAGGATGTTCATTCTCTACTGATATTATAGTAGGTTTTCCTAATGAAAGTGAAGAACAGTTTCAACAAACCTTAGATATATTTGATTATTGTCAATTTGATAATGCTTTTACTTTTATATATTCACCAAGAGTTGGAACACCTGCAGCATTAATGGAAGATAACATACCTTTTGAAGTTAAACAAGAAAGATTACAAAGATTAAATGAGAAAGCTAATTATTATGCTACTAAACAAAATATGAAGTATAAAGATAAAGTAGTAGAAGTATTAGTAGATGGATTAAGTAAAAAGAATGAAAATACATATAGTGGTTATACAGACACTAATAAG
>JAVXTN010000088.1:0-5034 GCA_036642635.1 Erysipelotrichaceae bacterium | reverse complement strand
TAATGATCTAGTTAAACTAGCTAAAGATGCTTATACTAATTTATATTTGTTTACTAAAGATGCTATAACTAATAAAACTTTACTTATTATAGATATTGACTAATAACTAAATAAACTAAGGCTATGCCTTAGTTTTTAATTTAGTTATTTGTTTAAGTTTTATTGAAATCATTCCATCTGCTTGGTGAATGATTTCAACTTTCTCTTTATCATATAGTGTATCTACTGGTATACTTATTTCTATTCCAGAATCAGTTCTAAACTTTTGAACTGATTCTTTTGATGTTATTTTAGCATTAATTGCTTGAATAGGTTTATCTATACCTTTTTCATTCATTTGATAAACGAAATCTTCTTTAATTGTTGTATTGGTTGGAAATAATGTATTAGCTACATGATCTACTACTATTTCAGCATCATTACTTTCTACACAATCTTTTATTACTTGTTTAACTTTAGGTTTAAGTTCTGTTTCATCTAAGTTATATTTCTCTATAAGATTATCACTAATTTTTTGGATAGTTTGAACAGATTCATCATAAGAAGGTGGAAACGAAATTTGGAATACACATTGGCATAGAAAATTACATGACTGTGCATCTATCTCAACTGGATTTTCTATAATTGATAGTTCTTTACTATATGCATTAATCATCATTACACGATCCTGTTTAAGTAGATTAGCTGATAATGATGATTGATGCACAATTTGATTCATCGTATCACCGGCTTCAATAGAAGCATGGTGAACATAACTATCTTGGTATGAGTTCTCAATACCAAGATAGTATCTTTCACCATCTAGTAGTACTTCAGTGAATATAAAATCAGCATTGCGATAATCACCATGTTTCATTTTAGTATCAAATAAGACTTTCGCAAAGCTGATTGATAAGTCTATAAAGTTTAGATCACTAGTTTCATATTTTAAGAGATCTATGGCTAGTATATGATCATTAGAGAAGCTTCCACGTTTTATATTACTACTATTAAATATTTTTTGTAGTTTAGATAGTAGCATTCTTTCTACTACTTCATCATTAGTCATTTCTACTTCACTAGTTATAAGAGAATTAGCTTCACAGTCTAATAAATGAAGGGCTTGTTTAATTATTTCAACCATTACTGCCTCCTATATATCATACTTATTAGATATATCTACTAAATCTTGTAGGTTAGTAGCATCCTTTAAGTCATTAATAATTTCATGATTCATTGTTACACTAAAGAGATTTTGCATATTTAATAGATGTCCTTCATCATTTAAAGCTGCTAATACAAAGAATACAGAAGCACTACAATTAGTATTAGTATCACTACTAGGAAAGATTACAGGCTTCTTAGTTATCATTAAAGCTATTCCATTAGCATTACAGCCTTTAGCTCCATTACTAACATGAGGTATAGCTACACCATTGTCCAACACTACATAAGGACCATACTCTTCAATACTATCTATCATTGCTTGTACATAACTATGATTTATTGCATGTTGATTTAACAATGGTATTGAAGCAAAAGAAATAGCATCTTCCCAACGTTCAAATCCATTAGCAAATGTATAACTAGCATTATTAATAATATCTCTTAGCATACTACCACCTACTTTTTAGCTTTATAAAAGCTACGATTTTCTAAAGCAAATATTCTTGCTGTAAAATCGCCTTCTTCACATATATCTAAAGCTTTATTTAAAGCATTCATTCTTGCATCTAGATTATCTACTAAATATAGTACTTCAGCTTCAGCAATCATTGGAAGGACTGGAGATCCATATTCATGGACACCATGGTGCGATAGCACCATATGTCTTAATAGTGTTACTTCATCCCCATCTATACCTAACTTATTAGCAGTTTCCATAATCTTTGCTTGAGCAATTGATATATGTCCTAATAGTTTACCTTCTACTGTATATTCAGTTAATACTGGACCTGATAATTCAATTAACTTACCTAAATCATGAATTATAACTCCACCAAAAAGAATATCACTATTTAAGAAAGGATATTGTTTAGCAATTGAATCAGCTATCTTAAGCATACCTAATACATGAGTAGCTAATCCACCGACAAAATCATGGTGATTTCTTGTTGCAGCTGGATAAGTAAAGTAATCCTTATCATACTCATTTAATAAAGTACTAACAATCAATTTAATTTTATCATTAGTTATTCCATTTAAATAACCATATATTTCTTCCTTTAGTTGTGCTTTAGGAACTGGACTAGCTTTTACAAAGTCCTTTAAATCTATTTCATTTCTATTCATAATTTTAATACTATTCACTCTTAGCTGTAAAGCTTTATTGTGTGATAGCACTTCCCCATTCACTTCTAATATCATACCTGGTTTATATGCACTAATTAATTCTTCCTCTACATTCCAATATTTAGCATCCATAGTTCCACTTTTATCTTGTAATGTTAAAGATAAATATGCAGCTCCTTTAGCTGTTACTCCACGATTAATTTGTTGAAGCAACAAATTAATCACTACCTTATCTCCATCTATTAATTCATTTACTAGCTTACTCATTGAACCACTCCATTTCTTTAATTGTGTCTAATATCATTTCTAAAGTAAATCCTTTAGTCAACGCATACTTAGTAATCTTATTCTTTAGTTTTAAATCATCATAACGATTAGCATAACTATCATAGGCCTTATTTAAGGTTTTAATCAATAATGCTTTTTCTTCTACTAGATCTTGTTCTATTTCAATTTTACTAGCAACTTGTTGCGCTATTATTTTATCATATCCATGACTAATAAGCTTACTTTTTAATAAACTTCTTTTCATTTTAAGTGATTTACCATGAATACTCTTTAATAACTTACTTCCTAGTATTAAAGCATTTTCTGTTTCTGTTTCTTCACTTATTATATCTAATTCATTAGCTATGATTTCATAGCTTATTCCTTTTTTAGCTAAATCTGTTATAACTTTAGTTTTACCAAATAAAGCTATTTGCATTCTAGTTATATAGTCATGTGCATATTGTTGATCATTTAAATATCCTTTTTCTTTTAATTCTAATAATATAGCATTACGTACTTCATCATTTAAATTATCATTAAGCTCTAAATAATGTTTTATTTCATATACACTACGATCTTTACTTTGTAGTTTCTTTATACATCCTCTATATGCTTTTAGTTTTATTTCTCTTTCTAATAGACTAGCTACTTGTTCTCTTGTTAATATTCCATTTTTTCTTATATGATAGCCAAAGTAGTCTTCTACTACACATAATATCTTTAATGTTGTATCTTCTGAATCATTTTCTAAATATATATATGTACAATCATCATAGGGTTTAATTTTAGTTATAGTATATAAAGACTCATAGTTTTCTATAGCATCTTGGTATACACTTAGCACAGCATCACCAAACTTTCTTGAATCATAAATATTAGCACTTTCTATAGCATTAGTTCTTATTTCTTTTTTAAATTCAGGTGTAGTAGCTATATATGTATCAATTTTAGTAGCAAATTCTTCTGGTGTACTAAATAGATATCCATTCTTATTTTCAATAATAAGTTCTTCTAATACTTCATCTGGACGTGCAAAGACTGGTAAACCACTAGCTAGTGCTTCAATATATGTCATACCTTGGGTTTCAGTTAAAGACGCACTAACAAACACATCACTTAAGAAATAGTAATTAGGAACCTCCTCACTTACCTTTTTATCAGTAAAAATGATTTTATCCTTTAAATTCATTCTATTTGCTTTAGCTTTTAGTTCTTCTAGTTGTGGGCCACCACCTACTATCAATAATTTAGCATTAGGACTCTTTACACATTGAAAGCTATCTATTACAACATCAATAGATTTTTCAGGAGCAATTCTACCTAAATAAACTATAATGAAATCATCCTTACTTATACCATACTCTTTTCTAATAGCAGCTATCTCATCTTCATTTTTATTATTAGAATCAAACTTTTGTAATGAAAGTCCTGTCGGAATAACAGCTATTGGAGTAGCAACCTTATAACGATCTAATGCTTCTTTTGTTTTTAAAGAAGGAGCTATAACATATTGGCAAGTATCTCCTGCTACTTTAGATAAAGATGAAGTAACTTTCTTAGTTAATTTATCTACTTCACTTATATCAAATTTATTAATATAATGTGAATAATCTTCATACATTGTATGATAAGTAGAAACGATAGGTATACCTAAACTTCTAGATACTAATCTAGCAAAGATACCTACTCCAAATTCAGTATGAACATGTATAACATCTAAATTCATTTGTTTAATCGCTTCACGAGCAGCAAAATGATAAGGTGTAGATAAAACATAGCCATATAACCATTTTAATTCTAATCCAGGTAGTCTTAATATATTACCTTCTTTAGCTAGTTTTAAAAAAGCTCTATGACTTGTAATTACATAAACTTCATGTCCTTTTGATTCTAATTCTTTTTGTAATGTAACAATACTTGATACTACTCCATTTACATCAGGTAGATATGTATCACTAAATAGTCCTATACGCATGTATGATCCTCCAATTCTAAATTCTTTTCTATAAGTTCTTTCTTTTTATAATATGATTTAACTGCTATAAACATTATACTACCTATAATTAATATCATATGATAAGTTGCAAATCTCCACAATATCATTACACTACTACAGTATATCATTGGGAATACATTTCCAAAGATAAGTATAAATGTTCCTTCAGTACCTCCAGAAGCTCCTGGTACTGGAAAGAAAGCATTAACCATAGATACAAAGCTAGACATAGCTATAACATCTAATAATAGACTTATATCTATTGTAGCACCTACAATACTAAATATATAATAAGGTAATGCAAAATATAAGGTTAATCTAATTACATTAACTACTACTGCTTTCAATATCATTTTTTTATCATTCTTAACCTTATTTATTTCATAAGTAAATGAACTTAACTGTGCAGTCCAAGCACTTAAAGTAGTATCCATATCCTTAACTATATGTACTTTAAATAATAATTTAACAGCTAAACCACTTAACTTAATATACAA
>JAVXTN010000087.1:0-5100 GCA_036642635.1 Erysipelotrichaceae bacterium | reverse complement strand
ATCAAACATAATAAACAATGCTACAGAAAACTCACTAGTACTATTAGATGAAATTGGATCAGGAACAGACCCTAAAGAAGGAGAAGCAATAGCCATTGCTGTTTTAGAATACCTATTAGATAAAGTTAAAGCAACAATTGTAGTAACAACACACTATGGAGGACTAAAAACTTACGCATTAAATAATGAACAAATATTACTATCAAGTGTAGGATTTGACCTAGATAAGATGAAACCAACCTATAAATTAGCACTAGGAACAGCAGGTTCATCTAATGCATTAGAAATAGCTAAAAACTATGGTATAAGTAATTATATAATAGAACAAGCTATCCAATATAAAAACATGAATAAAACTAAAACAGATGAACTGAATGAGAAATTAGAACAATTAATATCTAATAATTTAATAAAAGAAACTAAATATAAAGAAGATAAAAAAGCATTAGAAGATAAAATTATTAAATTTAATGATTGGCAAGCTAAACAAGCAAAAATTGTAGATAATAAAGTAAGTAATGCTAAAGAAGAAGCAAATGAAATATTAGAAGAAGCTAAAGATAAGGCAACTAATATAATAAATAAATTAAAAGAACAAGGTAGTGATGTAAAACTACATGAACTTTTAATAATAAAAAAAGAATTAGATGTAACTAAAGAAGATGATAAAGATGAAAATACTATAGAAGATTATAAGTATAAGGTTGGAGATGCTATCTTATATAAGAAGTTAAATTATTATGGAGAAATAGTAACCATTAATAAAAAGAAAGTAACTATAATGTGTAATGGAACAAGAATGAATACTACTATAGATGAAATACAACCTACAAAGAAGAAAACTAAAACTAAAGAGAAAGGAAGTTATTCAAAATCAATAGCTAGTGTATTTAAAGGAGAATGCAATGTTATAGGAATGCATGTAGAAGAAGCTTTAGCTACACTAGATAAATACCTAGATAATGCATTAGTAGCTAAAGCAACCAATGTCATTATCATACATGGACTAGGAACAGGAGCATTAAGAACTGCAATACACTCCTATTTAAAGAAACATTCTAAAGTAGAAAACTATAGAACAGGACTACAAGGAGAAGGTGGTTTAGGAGCAACATGTGTAACCTTAAAAAGAGGTAAATAATATGGCAAATATGGATAAGATAGCAGATAAACTAAAACTACTACCAGCAAAACCAGGATGCTATATAATGAAAGATATTAATGATAAAATTATATATGTAGGTAAAGCTAAAATATTAAAAAATAGAGTTAAATCATATTTTGTAGGAGCACATAACTATAAAACAACTAAACTAGTAGCTAATATAGAAGACTTTGAATATATAGTAACCAATAGTGAAAAAGAAGCACTACTATTAGAAATAAATTTAATAAAAGAACATGATCCCAAATACAATATTATGTTTAAAGATGATAGGACATATCCATATTTAAAATTAAGTAATGATGAAGCACCTAAATTAAGTGTAGTAAGACATACAAGAATAAAGAATGCTACATATTTTGGACCATTTCCAGAAGCACAAGCAGCATATAGTACACTACATCTATTAAATGAATTATATCCATTAAGACAATGTAATAAGATGGGAAATAAACTATGTTTATATTATCATATTCATCAATGCTTAGGACCATGTGTAAATAAAATAGATAAAAGTATATATGATGAAATGATTATAGCTATTAAAAACTTTTTAAAAGGAGATGTAAAACTATTATTACAAGAACTAATTATAAAAAGAGATAAAGCTAGTGAAATAATGAACTATGAATTAGCTAATGATATACAAAAACAAATATTAGCAATAGAACATGTAACTAGTAAACAACAAATAGATTTTAAAGATCATAAAGATAGAGATGTATTCAATTATTATAGTGATAAAGGATATATATCAATACAAGGATTCTTTATAAGAGGAGGTAAGATGTTAGATAGAACACTTACTTTAGAACCTATATATGAAGATGAAGAAGAAGCTTTTACAAGCTATATAATACAGTATTATAATAGTAAACCTTTACCTGATGAATTGTTATTACCTTTAAATATTAATGTAGATAGTTTAAAAGAAGTATTAGATGTTAAACTTATACAACCTATTAAAGGAGATAAACTTAAGTTAGTTAATATGGTATTAAATAATGCTAAGACTACTCATATTAATAAATTTTTATTAGTAGATGCTAAAGCTAAAGAGAAAGAAGTAGCTATGAATGAATTATCAAATATATTACATAGGACTATTCATAATATAGAGTTATTTGATAATTCACATTTAGCTGGTACTAATAATGTTAGTGGGATGGTAGTTTATAAGGATGGAATACCTAGTAGAAAAGATTATCGTTTATTTAAGTTAGATGGTTATATATCTGATTTAGATTCTATGAAAGAAGTAGTTTATAGACGTTATTATCGTCTTTTAATTGAGTCTAAGCCGATGTGTGATCTATTACTAGTTGATGGTGGTATCTTACAAATTAATGCAGCTACGAGCGTACTAGATGCTTTAGGTATAGACCTATTAGTATGTGGTTTAGTAAAAGATAATCATCATAAAACATCTAATCTAATCGATCGTAACGGAACTATATATGATATAAGTAATACTAGCCCCCTCTTCTTTCTATTATCTAATATGCAAGAAGAAGTCCATCGCTTTGCTATAACATATCATCGTAAACTTAGATCTAAAACAATGCAAAAATCAATATTAGATGATATAGAAGGACTAGGTCCTAAACGTAAAAAACTAATATGGCAAACATACCAAACCCTAGATAAACTTAAAGAAGCAACAATAGATGAACTAAGTACTATCATACCAATAGCAGTAGCTACTAAATTATATAATATCTTACACATGAACTTAAACCAAAATAAATAATCTGCATAATATAGACTGTAAAGAAAGTTGAGTTGATAATATGCAAACTATTTTAACTAAAAGAGAAAGAGTCATCTTTGAATTACTTATAAATAACTATACTACTTCAGCTATTGCTAAAGAACTATCTATAAGTGATAAAACAGTTCGTAATCATATATCTAATGTTATTCTTAAATTAGATGTTAAAGGACGAAGTCAAGCTATTATAGAATTAATCAAACTAGGTGAACTTCACTTATAAAATAAACAGGAGGTTTAACTCCTGTTTATTTTATTTATATATGTTAATTCGCTTTAAATTTTGGTATAATAAACTACGAGGTGATATTTTGAAAACAAAAAGAATTGGATTCATAATAGTTTTAGTATTATTATTTATTACTTGTTTTTCTATTATGGATAAACGTTATGATCCCTTAGCTCGTTATCCCTATGCTACTAAAGAGAATAGAGAAGATATATTAAAGTATATTACTAAGCCTGATGATATAAATTATTTGATTCAACAACAGTTAAAGCCTGAAGACTTTATGCCTTATATCAATTTATCTAATTTTGATATTCATAATGTTGTTTATTATGATTTAGCTTTTAGTAAACAACCTAAGGATAAGCAGTTTATTGTTGATTTTGTTAATAATTATCGTAGTTATTTTGATTATAATAATTTTAATGTTTTATTGAATAATTATAATTATGATAATCTTAAGAAGAGTTTTGATACTTTAGGTAGTTATAATCCTAAAGCGACTTTAGTTATTAATCCTAGTGATATGAATTTAATATTAAAGGATAATCAGAGTTTAGGTTATTATGTTCCTACTAATTTAGTTAAGGTAGTTGATATACCTCATCTTAATGCTAATTCAGCTACTAATGATTTATATGTTAGAAGTGAAGTTTTAGAGCCTTTAACTAGATTGTGTAATGATGCTAGAGTTATTAATGATCAAACTTGTGGTAATTTAATATTAACTAGTGGTTTTATTAGTTATGATGATCAAATGAAGTTATATGAATCTACATTATTAAAGTTTGGTGCTGATAAATATCATTTATATGCTGATATGCCTGGTTTTAATGAAGGTCAATTAGGTTTAAATGTTACTTTTACACCAGTAGTTAATGAAGAAGATGATACTAAAGTTAAAGATGAGAATAAACAAAAACAGATAGTTTGGTTAGAAGAAAATGCTTATAGATATGGATTTACAATTAGATATCCTAAAGCTGAAGGACAAACTACAGGAAAAGAATATCAACCTTTTACTTTAAGATATGTTGGAGAAAAGAATGCTAAGGCTTTATATGATAAAAAAATAACATTAAATGAGTTGGTAAAATAACATGGATACTAAAATAGGTGTCTGTGATTCAGGACTTGGTGGTATTTTAGTATTAAAAGCATTAGTTAATGCTTATCCTAACTATGATTATATATTTGTTGGTGACCAAATTAATGCACCTTATGGTGATTTAAACCCTGAACAAATCTATATTAATGCATGTAAGATTATAAACTACTTTATTAGTATCAATATTAATAAAGTAGTAATAGCTTGTAATACTATATGTGCTAATGCTATAGATAAATTAAGAATTAAATATCCTAATATTATATTATATGATATTATTAAACCTACGATTAAACAATTAGATGCTACAAATAAAAATATATTAGTAATGGCTACTAATGCTACTATAAATACTCATATATATAGTAAACTAATAAATGAATATTATCCTAACATTAAAGTTAATGAAGTAGCTTGTCCTAAACTAGTACCTTTTATAGAACAAGGAGCACCTAATGATTGGATCCAACAAGCAGTAAACTTATATTTAAAAGATTATGTAAATACTATAGATACTGTAATATTAGGATGTACACACTATCCATTAATAATTAACCAAATATATAATTGTGGAGACTATAAAGTATTAGATTCTAATAATGCTATAGTTAAACAATTAAACTTAGAAAAGATTGATAATGTTGGAAGTGTTAAAATTTATACAACTAAAGATGAAGAAGAAATGAATGAACAAAGTAGTTTAATATTAAATGATGAATATAAGGTGAACTTTATAAAACTATAGTAATATTAAGTGTAAAAACTAATATTGCTATTTTTTTATATATTTTATACAAATTAGTAAATACTTATAACTAATTAATAGT
>JAVXTN010000086.1:0-5223 GCA_036642635.1 Erysipelotrichaceae bacterium | reverse complement strand
CTAATATGAAATTAGATGTTAAAGATAGATTTATTAAAGTAGTATTTATAAAGAATAGAGTTAATCTTTTAGTAGAAGTAAGTAATCCATTTGATGGTAATATAATATTAGATGATAATGGTAACCCTACTTCTATAAATGATGAACATGGTTTTGGTACTATAAGTATAAGAACATTTAGTAAGAAACATAAGGGTAGTTATGATTACAATATATTAGATAATATATTTTGTTACAAGCAAATAGAAATTAAAAAATTGATAATATATTTAAATTGAGAGTTATGTTTAGTGATAAATAGTGTAAATAGTATATGGATATACCATTCGTGGTTAAAATTCGACCATTGGTGTTATATATTTGTAGAAATTATAATATAGTTATATATTATGAGGGTAGATAAACATCTACAGGAAGATAATTTATTAAGCATATCTAATTAGGTATACACTATATAGAGTAATCGCTGCTTAATGATTCTAAGTTAATCCCAACTTAGGATTAAAACTCTCAATGGAGAACTTTAATAAAATCTTCTTATTAAAAGCTAGTTACACTAGAAATATTAATATTAAGTTCCCCCACATCTAATATTAATAAAAACTATTGATGTTAATATCTCCTAAAAAATATTAATCGCTCATCAATATTCTATGTAACAATAATATTAGCTAATTAAAAAAACGACCCTGCTTATGCCGCCTGGTCGTTTTTTTATATATAATCTCTTTTATATGTTATGACCATTCATGTTGTGATTTCGACCATTCGTGTTAGATATTTGTTAGTAAATGAAGATGCATGTATATTGTAGGGGTAGATAAATATCTACGTGGTTAAATTATTAAGCATAAGCTGCTTAAGAATTCTAAGTAAATCCCGACTTTGAATTAATCTCATTGGAGAACTTTAATAATTTAGCTTCATTATAAGATTATTATTAGATATATAACAATGATGGTAATATCTCCTAAAAATATTAAACTCATCAGTTATCTAATAATTATATTTTATAAGTAATTGATCTAGCCTTTGGCTAGATCTTTTTTTATATCTTATTTATATAGAATATGACCATTCATGTTCTAAATTCAACCATTCGTGTTATTTATTTGTAAAAATATGTGGTTTAAATTATATTATCGTAGTAGATAAAATATCTATTTATACACAACTCCTCTTTATAGCAATATAGAGAAATTATTATTGGCATTTGGATAATGTGTAGATGAAGGACTTACTAGAAATAGTATACCTGTAATAAGAATAAATTAGTAAAGTGTAATCGCTACTTAAGGCTTCTTATCTCTCAATAAGAAGTAATTTGGAGAACTGAATGAAATGATTAGATAACCTGTAATGCCACTGGTTATTTTTTTTTATACTTTTATAAATATAACTTATAAATAAAGATTTAACAGTTAACATCGCTATTCTATATATGAACAAAATATATAAAGAATAGCGATGTTTATCATAAAGAAAGGGGTGGATGCTTATAGAATAGAACGGAATTAAGGATAAAAGAGGTGGAATGATACGTTTTATGTAGAAAAAAGGGTTGAAATGTTCATAAATAGTAGTATACTAGTAGTTATTGAACAGGAGTGAAGCGATGAAAAAGTTATTTATAAGTATAGTAATAGTTACGTTATTACTTACTACAGTTGTTGCTAAGAATGATCAGGATACTATTATTATATATTCTAGCTTAGAACAATTTAGAGGAGATGCATTACAAGAACAATTGAAAGAGAAGTTCCCAGATCTTAAAGCTTATGTTATGTATGTACCTACGGCGAAGAGTGCTGCAAAGATTAGTGTAGAGGGTACAGGTAGTGATGCTGATATACTAGTTGGGGTAGAGACTGCATATTTAGAGAAGGTACAGGATAGTTTAGCTGATACTAGTAGTTATACTAAATTAGATTATTTAGATGATTTAGATAATATTAATAGTAAGTATGTTGTGTGGGAAAGACAGGCTGGTTCTATAATAGTTAATAATGCTGTTATAAAGAAACATAACTTGCCTGTTCCTAAGACTTATGATGATTTATTGAATCCTATATATAAGAATTTAATTGCTATGCCAGATCCTAAGTCTAGTGGTACTGGTTACTTCTTTTATAAGAATTTAGTTAATGTTAAAGGTGAAGCTGGAGCTTTAGAATACATAGATAAGTTATCTAAGAATGTTAAGACTTTTACTGAATCTGGTTCAGGTCCAGTTAAGTTACTTAAACAAGGAGAGATAGCTATAGGGCTAGGACTTACTTTCCAAGCCGTAGATGAGTTTAATAAAGGTAATGACTTTACTATTATAGAACCTGAGTATGGTTCACCATGCTCACTTACAGGAGCTGGTATTATAAAAGGAAGAGAAAAAGATGAAGACATCATGAAAGTATATGACTTCATAATAAATGATTTCCTAATATATGATAAAGAAAACTTTTCTCCAGAAAAAGTATTAAAAGAACAAACTAATAAGATGGAAAATTATCCTAAAGATATTAAGTATGCTAATATGAAAGGCATAGAAAGTATTACTGCTAAAGAACATCTATTAAGTATATGGAAATTTTAAAAAAGATAAAGGATTAAGATATGGTGAACAAAATTTATCTTAAAACTTATATATTATATAGTTTGTAATAAATTTTGAATAGTTATTGTTCTGTTATGATGATATAATTGTTGTAATTGAACGGAGATAGCTTATGAAAAAATTATTTGTGTGTATAGTTATTACTACTGTAGTACTTACTGGTATAGTAGCTAAGAATGATAAGGATACTATTATTATATATAGTAGTCAGGAACAGTTTAGAGGAGATGCTATGCAATCTCAATTAAATGCTGAATTTAAGGATCTTAAGATTCAAGTAATGTATGTTCCTACTGCTAAAGCAGCAGCTAAGATTAGTGTTGAAGGTGTTAATAGTGATGCTGATATAGTAGTAGGTTTAGAAACTGCTTATTTAGAGAAAGTAAAAGATAGTTTAGCTGATACTTCTACTTATTCTAAATTAGATTATTTAGATGATTTAAAAGATACTAGTAATAAGTATGTAGTATGGGAAAGATTTAGTGGTTCTATAATAGTAAATAATACTGTTATAAAGAAACATAATTTACCTATACCTAAAACTTATGAAGATCTATTAAATCCTGTATATAAGAATTTGATTGCTATGCCAGATCCTAAATCTAGTGGTACTGGCTACTTCTTCTATAAAAATATAGTTAATGAATTAGGAGAAACTAAAGCATTAGAATATTTTGATAAGTTAAGTAAGAATGTTAAAACCTTTACTGAATCTGGTTCAGGACCAATTAAACTACTTAAACAAGGAGAAATAGCAATAGGTTTAGGACTTACTTTCCAAGCTGTAGATGAGTTTAATAAAGGTAATGACTTTACAGCCATAGTACCTGAATTTGGATCACCTTATGCTTTAAGTGGTACTGCTATACTAGAAGGAAGACAAAATGATCCAGATATACTTAAAGTTTATGATTATATTATAAATGAATTCTTAGTTTATGATAAAGAAAACTACTCTCCTGGTAAAATATTAAAAGAACAAACTAATAAGATGGAAAACTATCCTAATGAAACACAGTTTGCTAATATGGAAGGTATAGAAAGTATAAGTACTAAAGAACATTTATTAAGTGTATGGAAATATTAAAAAGAATTAGATAAGTAATTTATAAATTACTATAGAAAGGTAAAGAAGATGGATATTAAAGAAACTGAATGTAAATTAATAGTTAAAGATTTATATAAAAACTTTGGAGGTAAAGATGTTTTAAAACATATAAGCTTTGAAGTAAAGACTGGTGAATTCTTATCAGTATTAGGACCTAGTGGTTGTGGTAAAACTACATTATTAAGAATACTAATAGGTTTAGATAAACAAAATAGTGGAGAAATTATAAAAGATGGTAAAGATATAACTGAGTTATTACCTGAACAACGTGGTATGGGTATAATATTTCAAAACTATGCTTTATTCCCTAATATGAGCGTTCTAGAAAATGTAGAATATGCATTAAAGATACGTAAGACACCTAATTATAGAGAAATAGCTAAACATACATTAGATCAAATAGGTATGAGTGAACAATATGATAAGAAACCAAAACAATTAAGTGGAGGACAACAACAAAGAGTTGCTATTGCTCGTACTTTAGCATTAAATCCAGATATTATATTATTAGATGAACCTATAAGTGCTTTAGATGTAACTAATAGAGAAATAATGAAAAAAGAATTAAAAGCTATACAAAAGAAGTTTAATAGTACTATGATCTTTATAACTCATGAACAAGAAGAAGCATTCTATTTATCAGATAGAATTATGGTAATGAGTGAAGGAGATATAGAACAAATAGATACACCAGAAAATATATATGACCACCCAGCAACAGACTATATAAAAGACTTTGTAATAGATCATTTAGAACAGAAATATGAATCTCTATTAAAATGTACAGGAAGAAGTAGACATGCAAAATAAGGCCTTTAGATCTAGTAAAGTATTAATATGCTTATTCCTAATTATAAGTGTAATATGCCCATTAATAACATTACTATTAAATATTAAATTAGAAGATATATCAACTATTATAGGATCAGCACAATTTGCCCCTATGATGGTTAATTCATTATTTACAACATTAGCTGCTACCATGATATCTGTTCTATTAGCATTGGTATTAGCATGGTGTGTAAATAGAAGTAATATAAAATATAAATCAGTATTCAGTGTACTATTTACACTACCAATGCTAATACCAAGTATATCTCATGGTATGGGATTAGTACTCTTATTTGGAGATAATGGATTAATAACTAATATGTTAAATATTAATATTAATTTATATGGGTATACTGGTATTATTATAGGATCTGTATTATATTCATTTCCAGTAGCATTCTTAATGCTTACTGATATATTTAGATATGAAGATTATACAACTTATGAAGCAGCAGAAGTATTAGGATTAAGTAAAATACAACAATTTATAACTATAACATTACCTAATCTAAAAAGACCATTAATAAGTGTTATATTTGCAGTATTTACTATGGTATTTACAGACTATGGAGTACCACTAGTAGTAGGTGGAAAGATGATGACACTACCAGTATATATGTATAGAGAAGTAATAGGACTACTTAATTTCTCTAAGGGAGCTATCATTGGTGTT
>JAVXTN010000085.1:0-5238 GCA_036642635.1 Erysipelotrichaceae bacterium | reverse complement strand
ATATAATAAATTTATATTAAACTATAATACTTATAATTTAAGAACAATAGATTACTATATAAACTATATTCATGAAGCAAAGACTCAACTAAATAATCTTTTAATAATCTATGAACATGGAATACCCATAGGCTATGTAAGATACTACTTCATCGATAATTTAACCATTATCGATGAAGTAGTCTGTAGTAATGCACCCAGTATTAATGTATTAGTAAATAGACTATTAGAAAAATATGATAAAGTAGAAGTACATGTAGCAAATAATATAGAATTAGAAAATACATTAGAATATAAAAAAGAATGTAATATGTATACACTAAGTGAAACTAAAGTAGAAAACGGATATATAAGTGAGTATTACTAAAATATTATGTAAACGCTAACAATTACTATTGACATTGTAAAGATAACAAGGTAAAATTTAATAAGAAGATAGATACTATTACTGATGGTAAATGTGAGCACACAGTGTAATAGTATAGCTACTATGTCGACCATCTGGACAATTCTAAAAGAGAATTGTCCTTTTTTCATAAGGAGGAAAAATAAATGGAAGCTTGGAAAAACTTTAATGGAAGTATTTGGAAAGAAGAAATTAACGTACAAGATTTTATTATTAGTAATTATGAAGAATATAAAGGAGATGAAAGTTTTTTAAAAAAGATAAGTAATAGGACTGCATTGTTATTAAATGATGTAGAAGCATTATTAAGAGAAGAAAGAATAAAAGGCGGAGTACTAGATATAGATGTAGATAAAGCAACATCACTAACACATTATGGAGCAGGATATATAAATAAAGAATTAGAAATTATAGTAGGATTACAAACAGATCAACCATTAAAAAGAGGAGTAAACCCATTTGGTGGAATAAGAATGGCTAAACAAGCATGTGAAGCATATGGATATAAAATGTCAGATGACTTATTAAAAGAATTCACCTATAGAACAACCCATAATGATGGAGTATATAGAGTATATAGTGATGAAATGAAATTAGCACGTAAACTAGGATTAATGACTGGACTACCAGATGCATATGGAAGAGGAAGAATAATAGGAGACTATAGAAGAGTAGCACTATATGGAGTAGATAAACTTATAGAAGAAAAAGATAAGGATAAGAGAAAGTTAGCAGAAACTATATTAAATATGGAAGCAATAAGATCAAGTGAAGAACTATACCAACAAATAGACTTTCTTAAAAAACTAAAGATAATGGCTAATATATATGGAATTGATATATCTAAACCAGCATCTAATGCAAAAGAAGCAATACAATGGTTATACTTTGGATATTTAGGAGCAATAAAAGAACAAAATGGAGCAGCAATGTCATTAGGAAGAGTAAGTACTTTCTTAGATATATATATTCAAAGAGATATAGATAATGGAATATTAAAAGAAGAAGAATCACAAGAATTAATTGATCAATTAGTATTGAAATTAAGATTAGCAAGACACTTAAGAACTCCAGAATATAATGATTTATTTGCAGGAGATCCAATGTGGATAACAGAGTGCATAGGAGGTATGAAAGATGATAACCATAGTTTAGTAACAAAAACAAGTTATCGCTTTATGCACACATTATATAATTTAAAAAGCAGTCCTGAACCTAATATGACGATATTATATGCTGATAAATTACCATATAATTTTAAGAAATATTGTGCTAAAGTATCAATAGATACAGATTCAATTCAATATGAAAATGATGATTTAATGCGAAATATATATGGAAATGATTATGGAATAGCATGTTGTGTTTCAGCAATGAAGTTAGGAAAACAAATGCAATTCTTTGGAGCAAGATGTAATTTTGCTAAACTATTATTATTAAGTATTAATGGTGGTATAGAAGAAATGAAACATATGCCAATTGGACCACAAATGCAAAGCTTTAGTGATAAAGAACCATTAGATTATAATAAGGTACTTGAAAGATTTAGAGAATATCAGAAATGGATGGCACATCTCTATGTAAATACAATGAATGTAATACATTATATGCATGATAAATATGCTTATGAAAAACTACAAATGGCATTACATGATACAGATGTTGAAAGATTTATGGCCTTTGGAATAGCTGGTCTATCAGTAGTAGTAGATTCATTAAGTGCTATAAAGTATGCTAAGGTTTATCCAATTAAAAATTCAGAAGGAATAATAGAAGATTATAGAGTAGAAGGGGACTATCCAACCTATGGTAATGATGATGATCGTGTAGACAATATTGCTACTTTAGTAACTAATGATTTTATTAATAATTTAAGAAGCAATGAAACCTATCGTAATTCAATACCAACATTATCAGTACTAACTATAACTAGTAACGTAGTCTATGGTAAAAAAACCGGCAATACGCCTGATGGACGTAGAGCGGGTACTCCATTCGCACCAGGTGCAAACCCAATGCACAATAGAGAAAAGAATGGGGCCTTAGCTGCACTTAATAGTGTTTCTAAAATATCATATGATGATTGTAGAGATGGAATATCAAATACATTTTCTATAATACCATCAGCATTAGGAACTAATACTGATGAACAATCCTCTAAACTAGTTAATATGTTAGATGGTTATTTTAAACAAGATGCTCATCATCTTAATGTTAATGTATTAGATAAAGCTAAACTTATAGATGCACAAAAGCATCCTGAATTATATCCTACTCTTACCATTAGAGTATCAGGATATGCAGTTAGATTTGTTCAATTATCTAATGAACAACAAAAAGAAGTTATCTCTAGAACCTTTCATGAAGGATTCTAAAGTATAAACTTGTATAACTATACAATTATACAAATAAAAATGAATGACATTGTCATTCATTTTTATATTATATAAGGTAACATTAAAGTAGCTAAACCTAGGAAGAAGAAGAATCCTAGAACATCAGTTACTGTAGTAACAAATACAGTAGAAGCTAAAGCAGGATCTACATGTAACTTCTTTAATACTACTGGAATAAAATAACCAGCAGCATTAGCCATTAACATATTTGCCCACATTGCTATTCCAGTTAATAAACCTATAGCTATATTACCAACAAATAGATAAGCTAATATAGATATAATTAAACCAACGATTAAACCATTTATAAAACCTACTACTATTTCTTTAATAAGAATTGGTTTAGCATTATCTTTAGATATTTCACCTAAAGACATAGCACGTACAATTAAAGTCATAGATTGAGTACCAGCATTACCACCCATTCCAGTAATAATTGGCATTATAGTTGCTAATGTTACTACTTTAGCTATAGTACCTTCAAAACTAGAAACAACTGCAGCAGCTAATATAGCAGTAAATAAATTTACAACTAACCAAGGTAAACGAGATTTAACAGATTGAGCAATACTACTATCAACATGTTCTTCTTTATTAATTCCTGCTAAACGGTGAATATCTTCAGTATTTTCTTCTTGAATAATATTAATAATATCATCAACAGTAATTACTCCAAGCATATGATTATCATCATCAGTAACAGGCATCATTACAAATCCATATTTTTCAAACTTATGAGCAACATCTTCTTGGTCAGTTAATACATTAATACTATGAACATTAGGATTAGTGATATCTATTACTTTAGTATCAAAACTACTAGATACTATATCTCTTAATGCTACTACTCCTTTTAATGTATGACTCTTATCAGTAACATATAAATAATATGGAGTTTCATTATCAGTATTCTTTTGTAAGAATTTTAATGTTTCTAATATAGTACTATTAGCATTTATTGATAAGAATTCAGTAGTCATAATACCACCAGCACTATCTGGATTAAATGTTAATAGTTTTTTTACTTCTTCTTGGTCTTTACGACTCATTTTATTTAGTACTAGACCTACTTCTGTTTCATCTAATTCTCCAATTAGATCGGTTACTTCATCTTGTGACATTTCATCTAGTATGTGTCTTTGTTTAGTATCTGAGAATTGTGATAATAATTCATACTTATCTTCATCATCTTCTTCTTCTACTATATCTGCAATTAATTCATCTGGTAATCTATTTAAAATCTTTAATGCATTATCTTCATCATTATGTAAGATATCTAAAACATCAACAGGGTGTATTGTATCTATTATTTCAGCTATTTCTGCTTTTGACCCTGTTAAAAGGAGCTCTTTAAGCTCTAACGTAGTTAATTTTCTTTTCATTATTTCCTCCTATTTGAGGATCATAAAACCATAAAAGTGGTATATGATCTACTATAATCTGTGTTAGAACTACTCGGATTAGGATTTTCTGTCATATAAACCACCTTCTTTCTTTTGTTATTCTAACATACTTTAACTCCTTATTAAAGTATAACTTTTAGTTAATTAGTAAATAAGTAGTTAAGTTGAAATTAGACTCACTTAGTTTATAATTATTTAAAATTTATTGACATTAACTATAAAAAGTTGTTAAATTAAAGAAGGTTATGTGAGCGATTACATAATGTTAGTTCTGATCACCAAGGGTTCTTCCCAAGGTACAAGGCTACTTAAAGATAATACAACTATCTTTTGTAGACTGTACCTATGTACAGTTTTTTTATGAAAGGATAAATAATATGGAAAACAGAATAGCTCTAATTGGAATAATGGTAGAGGATGGTAGTGATATAACTAAAATGAATAGTATATTACATGAGTACCAACCCTATATAATTGGTAGAATGGGTTTACCTATAGCTAAAGAAAATATTAATGTTATAAGTATAGTAGTAAATGCTCCTAATGATTTAATAGCTAGTGTTGCTGGTAAGTTAGGAATGCTAGACCATATAAGTGTAAAAACAATATATTCTAAGAGTAAAGTTAATGAGTAATAAATCTATAATAGATGAACTATATAATAGTTCATCAACAAGTAATGATAATTTAAAGAAGTTATTGTTGATGAAAGATGTGGATGATATAAATTATTTATATTATAAAGCACGTGAACTAACTAATATAATATTTAGTAATAAAATATACATTAGAGGTTTAATAGAGATAAGTAATTATTGTAAAAATGATTGTTACTATTGTGGTATACGTTGTTCTAATGATAAGATTAAACGCTATAAATTAACTAATGAAGAAATACTAGAATGCTGTAAATATGGTTATAATTTAGGATTTAGAACATTTGTTTTACAATCAGGAGAAACTAATAATATTAATGATATATATAGTTTAGTACAACTAATACATAATAATTATAATGATTGTGCAATAACAT
>JAVXTN010000084.1:0-5302 GCA_036642635.1 Erysipelotrichaceae bacterium | reverse complement strand
GAAAGTATAGTGATTATTTATTAAATATTGACTGATTTATGCGTTTTCATGGCATTTTTCTGCGATACCATTGTATTAGTAAATATATGTTATATAATGATAATGTATTCAAGGACAAACGTTAAGAATACAAACATTTAAAGAGGTTCTTAATTAGTGTTTTAGAAAATTCCCGATGGTGGGTGAAGTACTAATTTAGAAATACTTCTATAGTTTATTGCAAGATAGTCTTAGATGCTTTAAAGGTTTATAGTCTTTAAGTTACTTATTGTAACGAGTTGTCTTTATTAGAGCATATTATATATATATGCAAAAGGAGAGATATTATGAATAACAAAAAAGGGTTTACATTAATCGAGTTAATCGTAGTAATCGCAATTCTTGGAGTTTTAGCTTTAATCTTAGTTCCAAACTTCATGGGTTACTTAGCTGATGCTAAAAAGACTACTGCTTCTACTAATGCAACAAATGCATACAAGATGGCAGCAGCTAAAGCGGCTACTGGAAATGCAACTACAAAAGGACACTTTACAGCTGCTGAAATTTTACCTGAAATTCAAAGTGATTACCCAACAGCTAAAATCTTCTGTGAAGGTTCAACTACTGCAGCTACTGGTAGTGCAAAATGTTCTAAAGTAACTGGTGTTGAAGTTACATCTTCTGGATGGGTTGCGTTATACGAAAACGGTAAAGACGTTAAACTTACAGAAGCTAAGTAATTATTATTTATTTAAATTAAAAAGGTTTTAACAGATGCTAAAAAGCATAGAGGAGATATTATATTATGAAAAACAAAAGTGGATTTACATTAATTGAATTAATCGTTGTTATCGCAATTCTTGGAGTTTTAGCTTTAATCTTAGTTCCAAACTTCATGGGTTACCTACAAGATGCTAAGAAAACTACAGCTACTAGTAACGCTCGTGCAGCTTACAGTATTGCTACTGCAGAATGTGCTAAAGGTCAAACTACTACTGCTGGATCTACTACAGCTGCTGCAATTCAAACTACTGTACAAAAAGATTACAAAGAAGCAACTGTTGAATGTAACAATGCTGACAAATGTACTGAAATTAAATCAGTAAAAGTTACTTCTTCAGGAATCACTGCTATTGCTACTAAAGGTGCAGTAACTGTTGATGGAGCTACTGCTTAATTAAAACGAAGAGAACTCGAAAGAGTTCTTTTTTTTTATCAAATAATAATATTAATGATAATATAGTAATGTGAAACTTAAATGGATAATTGAAACTTTTTGTTGAAATTAGTAATTAATAATGATAAACTATAATTGTAAAGACAAAAGTCTAAAGGAGATATAAAATGAAAAATAAAGAGGGTTTTACATTAATTGAGTTGATTGTTGTTATAGCAATCCTTGGAGTATTAGCATTAATACTAGTACCAAATTTTATGGGATACTTAGCAGATGCTAAGAAAACTACAGCAAAGACTAATGCTACTAATGCTTATAAGATAGCAGCAGCTAAATGTGCTACAGGACAAAGCTTACCAGCAGGTGGATTAACAGTAGATGTAATTCAAGATGCGGTAGTTGCAGATTATAAAGGCGCAGTAGTTTCTTGTAATATGGATGCTGCTGGTAAGGTTTGTGTATCTATTAAACAAGTAACAGTAACTAGTAGTGGAATAGAAGCAACAGCTGATCAAAAAACTGTAACTATTAAGGGTGAATCAGCATAAAACACTGCTAAATCAATTGATAAAAAAGAAATGTAAATAATTATTTTAGTATACAATTATAATGTTGTTCCTTATTATATATATTAAATAACATTTGTAAAAATTATTTAAATAATTATTGTATTTATTGTTTTTAAATGATATTATATTATGGCATGCATAAATGCTTATAAGGAGATATTATATTATGAAAAACAAAAGTGGATTTACATTAATCGAATTAATCGTAGTTATCGCAATTCTTGGAGTTTTAGCTTTAATCTTAGTTCCAAACTTCATGGGTTACCTACAAGATGCTAAGAAAACTACAGCTACTAGTAACGCTCGTGCAGCTTACAGTATTGCTACTGCAGAATGTGCTAAAGGTCAAACTTCTACTGCTGGATCAACTACAGCTGCTAAAATTAAAGATGTTGTAGATAACGATTACCCATCTGCAAAAGTTGTATGTAACGATGATGCAAAATGTACAGTAATTACTTCTGTAGAAGTAACTTCTTCAGGAATCACTGCTACTGCTACTAAAGGTGCTGTAACTGTTAACGGAGAAAGTGCTTAATTTGATTTAAAAACTGAACTCATATGAGTTCTTTTTTTTTGATGTTTTGCATTATAAACATTTATGTGATATTCTTTTTAATGGAGGATTTAGGATGAAAAATAAAATTAATAAAGACCAGCTAATTAAACTATGTTTAATATTCGCTGTAGCAATACTACCCTTTTGTTTTTTTAAACTAGCTAACTATAGATTTGTATATGGGAGAGCTATAATTTTAAACATACTAGGTGCATTATTATTAGTCATATTATTAGTAAAAAAAGTAAAGTTAAAATTAAGAAAAGAAAATAAACTTGCATTACTTTTTTTATTAACACTTGTAATAGCTACATCAGTGTCATTAAGTTATAATATAGCATTATTTGGAAATACATTAAGACATGAAGGATTAATAGTATTAAGTATTTATGTTTTATTATTTATAGTAGCTAGTAACTATTCTATAATAAATAAAAAAGTAATAATGATTGTTATGGTAGGAGGAACAATAATAACTTTATATGCAATGTTACAATTATTAGGATATGACTTTATATTAGTAGACTTATTACATTATAAAGAAAAAGCAACCCCATCAGGTTTCTTTAGTAATCAAAATTTTATGGGATCATATGCAGTTATGATGGCAACATTAAGTTCTGCTATGTATGTATTTCATAAAAAGAAAAGTTATTTAGTTATGGCAACAATTAACTTTGGAGGTCTATTAGCTACTTTAACAAGAGGATGCTGGCTATCTTTTGGTTTAATATGTTTAATAACATTAATACAGTTATTTAAAGATGAAGAGAAAAGAAAAAGAATCTGGATTCTATCTATTTGTTTCATACTAATGTTTGTTAGCTTGAATTTTATGAGTAACGGATTATTATTAGGTAGAGCTCAAACGATTAAAGATAACTTAGATATAACTAAAGAAGAAACAGCCTCTGGAAGAGTAGAATTATGGAAAACTGTCATATCTACATTAGATGATAGATTGTTAATAGGAACTGGACCAGATACATTAAGAGAAAGAATAGAAGTATATAATCCAGAAGCAGCTGATAAATTAGCAATAGAAAAAGGTAAATATATTGATAAAGCACATAATGAATTATTGGAATACCTAGTATGTGGTGGACTATTTACAATGATAATTTATGCTGTTATGTGTATTATGATATTTGTTAAATTATTTAAAATGAGAAAACAAGAAGAAGCCTTTATATTATTTTTATTAGGTTTTGGATACTTTACTCAAGCAATGTTTAATATAAGTACTATTGGTATAGCCCAGATATATTGGATAGTACTAGGACAAAGTATATATGTTATTTATAGAGATGATAAGAAGATGTTTATAGAGAGTGAATAGATGCTTATAGGTAAAGGGGATGGGGAAAAAGAGGGTAAAGTTTATGGAAAATGTAGTGATTATAGTATGAATTAACAATTATGTGTAAATTAATAAAAAAGTGTTTGCATTTTATAGGACTTGATGATAATATAAGAAATGTAGAATAAATAACATAAGGAGATATTATGAAGAACGAAAAGGGATTTACGTTACTTGAACTTGTAGTAGTTATAGCTATTATGGGTGTTTTAGCGCTAATTATAGTGCCTAATTTTTCATCAGTATTATTTAGTAGTCAAGAAGCTAGTGCTAGGAACACTAACAGAAATGCTTATACACAAGCAATGACTGAATGGACAAAAGCCGAAGCTAATTCACCAAATGGTATAACAGGTACTGATTTACAATTAGCAATACGTGAAGATTATGAAGACGTAGAATTAGTATGTCAAACAAATGGAAGTGATAGATGTTTAGAAGTGCTATGTGTAAGAACTACATATTTAGGACAAAGAGTATCTTATCCAGAAGGTAGATAAAAGCAATAATATTGCTTTTTTTTATTTGTTGATAAATAGAGTTAATTTAGGTATAATTATATAAGTTGAAAGGTGGTATATACTATGGCATTTGAAGCATTAAGTAATCGTTTAAATAAAGCGATAAGAAATATATCTGGTAAAGGTAAGTTAAGTGAAAGTAACATGGATGAGATGTTACAAGAAGTTAAGATGTCTTTATTGGAGGCTGATGTTAACTATAGAGTAGTTAAAGAGTTTATAGCAAAAATTAGAGAAAAAGCATTAGGTACTGAAGTTATGGATACATTAAATCCAGGACAGATGGTAGTTAAGGTAGTACATGATGAATTAGTAGAACTACTAGGTAATGAAGAAACTAAGATTAAATTTAAAGAAGATGGAATTACTAGTATAATGATGGTTGGTTTACAAGGTACTGGTAAGACTACTTCTATAGCTAAGATTGCTAATGTATTAAAGAAGAAAGAAGGACGTAGTCCTTTATTAGTTGCTTGTGATATTATTAGACCTGCTGCTATTGATCAGTTGATAACTTTAGGTAAATCTATTGGTGTTGAGGTATTTAGCTTAGGCGCAAGTACAGGCGCTATAGAGACGGTAGAGAAAGCTTTAGTTTATGCTAAAGAAAAGAATTATGATACTGTTTTAATTGATACTGCTGGACGTTTACATATAGATGAAGAATTAATGAATGAATTAGCTAATATAGCTAAGATAGTAGTACCTGAAGAAATACTATTGAGTGTAGATGCAATGACTGGTCAAGATATCGTTTCTGTAGCTACTAGTTTTAAAGAACAATTAAATATTACTGGTTTAGTAGTAACTAAAGCAGATGGAGATTCTAGAGGTGGAGGAGTACTATCAGTACGTAGTATAACTAATGTTCCTGTTAAGTTTGTAGGACAAGGTGAAAAGATAGAAGATTTAGATATATTCTATCCAGATAGAATGGCAGATAGAATCCTAGGTATGGGAGATATCATGTCTTTAGTAGAACAAGCTCAAGATAAGATGGATACTGAACTATCTGAAAAGAGTGCTAATAGAATCATGAATGGTATCTTTACTATGGATGATATGTTAGATCAATTTAAACAATTAAAAAAGATGGGATCTATGTCTAGTATGCTTAAGATGATTCCAGGTATGAAT
>JAVXTN010000083.1:0-5350 GCA_036642635.1 Erysipelotrichaceae bacterium | reverse complement strand
GCTATGAAACAAGTAGGTAGTATGGCTAAAAATGGTCAAACACCAGATATGTCTAATATGATGAATATAGCTAAAGCAGCTGGTACTAAGAAGTTTGTTTCAAAATTAGGAAAGAAAAAATTTAAATAAATTTAGAGGTGTTAAGTAAAAATACTTGACACCTCTAAATTATGGTAGTATACTAACAAAGTAAATCAATTAGATATAGAATTAATAGGAGGTATTTACAATGGCTGTTAAATTAAGATGTAAAAGAATGGGTTCAAAGAAATCACCATTTTATAGAATTGTAGCTGCAGATTCTCGTTCACCTCGTGATGGTAGAATTATTGAAGCAATCGGTACTTATAACCCAACTAAAGATCCAGTACAATTTGATATTGATGCTGAAAAAGCTTTAAACTGGTTAAAAAATGGAGCTCAACCTTCAGATACTGTTCGTGACCTTCTTTCAAAAAAAGGTATTATGAAAGCATTCCACGATAGCAAATTAGCTAAATAGTTATGATTGAGTATGAAAAGGTTATAAAGGATTTAGTTTCACCTATAGTAGAGGATGAGAATTCTTTATCAGTAAAACTAATGCCTAGCCTTGATGAAAATGAAATCTTATTATATGTCTATGCTAATAGCGATGATGTAGCAAGACTTATTGGTCGCCGTGGTAGCATGGCTAGTGCAATTCGACAAATGATGTCTATCGCATCTCGTAAAGAGGATAAAAAAATTACGATTAAGTTTGAATCTTACTAAGGATGCTAAAGCATCCTTTTTTAATGGAGGATATATATGGATAAAATTAAAATAGGAATTATTATAGGAACACATGGATTAAAAGGAGAACTTAAAATTAAATCTTTAAGTGATTTTAATAATGAAAGATATAAAAAAGGAAATATACTACTAATAGAATTTAATAAAGATATAATAAAACTAGAAGTAAAGAATATGAGAATACATAAAACTAATGTATTAGTAGAGTTTAAAGATTATAATGATATAAATATGGTAGAAAAGTATATAGGATCTAATGTTTATATTATGGTAGAAGATTTACATAGTTTAGAAGAAGATGAAGTATATTATTTTCAATTAAAAGACTGTGAAGTTTATGATGAAGAAAATAATATACTTGGTAGAGTTATAGAGATAATAGAGACTGGTGCTAATGCTGTATTAAGAGTAAATGATGGTAGTAAAGAGTTTTTATTACCTTATGTTAAGAACTTTATTGTTAGTACTGATACTAAGGATAAGAAGATTGTTGCTCACTTAATAGAGGGTATGAAATGAAGATAAGTGTTTTAACTTTATTTCCTGAATATTTTGATAGTTTTAAAACGACATCAATTATTAAAAGAGCACTTGATGATCATTTAGTAGAATTTGAAACTATAAATTTTAGAGATTATACTTTAGATAAACATAATAATGTAGATGATACTCCAAGTGGTGGAGGAGCTGGTATGTTATTAACTTGTCAGCCTATTGTAGATGCTTTAAGAGCTATTAAGAGTGAAGGTAGTATAGTTGTTATGCTAACTCCTCAAGGTCGTGTATTTAAACAGGAAACAGCTCATAAACTAGTAAACTATGACCATATAATATTATTATGTGGCCACTATGAAGGTTTTGATGAACGTATCCGTTCTTATGTAGATTTAGAACTATCTATAGGAGACTATGTTTTAACCGGCGGTGAGGCCGCCGCCATAATAATCAGTGATGCTATCATCCGTCTTTCTAATAATGTTATTAAAAAAGATAGCTACGAGGATGATAGCCATGAATCCGGTTTATTAGAATACCCCCAATACACTAGACCAATTGAATATGAAGGAAAATGTATACCTGAAGTATTAATGTCAGGACACCATGAAAACATAAGAAAGTGGCGCCTTAAAGAATCACTAAGAAAAACTAAAAAGAACCGTCCTGACTTACTAGCAATCCATGAGTTTACTAAAGAAGAACGTAAACTCATGGATGAAATAGAACAAGAAGAATTATTAGATGCCATCGATTATTAGTAATATAAAAAAATATATTTACAAGTAAAAGAATATTTGCTATAATTAACAAGCCTATGTGGCACGGTTGTTCCGCTGGTTAATATAATTTATGAGCAATACGTAAACTAAAAAGGAGTGTCATTAATATGAACATGCAATTATTACAAGAAGTAACAAAGAACCAATTAAAGACTGACTTACCAGAATTCAAATCTGGAGCTACAGTTAAGGTTCACGTAAAGATTAAAGAAGGCGAGAAATCAAGAATCCAGGTTTTTGAAGGAATCGTAATCGCAAAACAAGGTGGAGGAATCAACGAAGTATTTACAGTTCGTAAGATCTCTAACCAAATCGGAGTAGAAAGAACTTTCCCAATTCACTCACCAATCATCGATAAGATCGAAGTGGTACGTCACGGTAAAGTTAGAAGAAACAAATTATTCTATCTACGTGGACGTTCAGGAAAAGCTGCGCGTATTAAAGAAATTCGTTAATTTAAAGAGCCGACTTGTTCGGCTCTTTATTTTTATGTTATACTAGTGTTAAAGAAGGAGAATATAATATGGATAAAAAACAAAAACAAACTATTGATGAAGAACAAGATTTAAGCGCAAGAGTTAAATATGAACTTTTATCATTATTAAAGTCTTTTGTAGTATGCTTTATATTTGTTTTTCTATTAACTAGCTTTATTGCTAAACCTATAAGAGTAACAGGTGAAAGCATGGTACCTTCATTAGAAGATGGCGAAATAGGCTTTACTAATGTATTTAAAGCAAAAACACAAGATGTTAAAAGATCTGATATAGTTATAGTTCATGCTAAAAATATAAATGAACTTTGGGTAAAAAGAGTAGTAGGATTACCTGGAGAAGTAATAGAAGCTAAGGATGATAAAGTATATATTAATGGTAAACTGTTAGAAGAAGAATATTTAGATACTGAATATGCTAATAATTTTAGAAAATATGAAAACTTTACTAGAGATTTTCCTCCTGTTAAATTAAGTGAGGATGAATACTTTTTAATGGGTGATAATCGTGTAGTATCTTATGATTCTAGAGTAGTAGGAGCTTTCCATAAAAAAGATATAGTAGGTAAAGATGCTTATATACTATTTCCTTTTGATGAAATTAAAATAGTAGATTAGTAATTATACTAAGAGGTAGACTATGATAAATAAATTAAAATCAAAAAAACTAGATATAGCTTATGATCTATTAGATATTCTAAGAGCAGCTCTTATAGCTTTAGTTATATGCTTATCTATCTTTACGTTCTTTATTAAAACTGATCGTGTTATTGGAAACAGTATGTATCCAACATTAAAAGATGGTAACTATGGTATATCTAATATGTTTAGCATTTATTTTCATGATGTAAATCGTTTTGATGTAGTTATAGTAAATGCTAAAGATGAAGATGAACTTTGGGTAAAAAGAGTAATAGGATTACCTAATGAAACTATATCTTTTAAAGATAATACTTTATATATTAATGGTAAGAAAGTTGAAGAGCCTTTCCTTGATCAAGAATATATTAAGAGTTTAAATTTAAATAGTAATTTTACTTCTAATTTCGATGAAGTAAAATTAGGTGATAACGAATATTTTCTAATGGGAGATAATAGAATTAGTTCTAAAGATTCTCGCTTTGTTGGTCCGTTTACTTATGATAGTATAGTAAGTAAAGGTTTATTAGTTTTACATCCATTTGATGATTTTAAACTAGTAAAATAACAAGAACTAGAAGGTAAATCCATGAAATAGAAAAATCTAAAATCTAAGATGTTTAATTTTAAATTAATATTTATAATTGAAAAAGGAGGCAATAATCATGGCAAAAGATATGTATCAAAAACGAGAAGAAAGAAAAAATAAAACTGAAGTAGAAAAATCAGCTAAGATTAATATTAACTGGTATCCAGGACATATGACTAAAGCTAAGAGGGAAATGCAAACTAAGCTTAAGATGGTTGATATGATTATTGAATTAAGAGATGCAAGAATTCCTAATGCTAGTAAGAACCCGATGATTGATGAATTATCTAATGGTAAACCACGTTTAGTAATACTAAGTAAAGCTGATAAGGCACAACCAAATGCTACTAAAGAGTGGATTAAGTACTTAGAAGAAACAGCTAAGATTGATAAGGTTATTTCAGCTAATATATTAAAAGATAATATGGTTAAAATTATTACAGAAGAAGCTAAACTATTAATGAAAGATAAAATTGAACGCCAAATAAGACGTGGTATTAAACCACGTCCAATTAGAGCCATGGTAGTAGGTGTTCCTAATGTTGGTAAAAGTACTTTAATAAATGCTATTGCTAAAAAGAAAGTAACAATAGCAGCTAATAGACCTGGAGTAACTAGATCATTACAATGGGCTAAAATTAATAGTGATATTGAACTATTAGATACACCAGGAGTATTATGGCCTAAATTTGAAGATCAACATATAGGAATGCTTCTAGCAGTAAGTGGAGCTATTAAAGATGATATCCTACCAATTGAAGAAGTATGCTATTTTGCTATGAACTATTTAATCAAATACTATCCTAATAGTCTTATAGAAAGATATGGTATTACTTTAGATGATGACCCTAATATAGTTATTAATAATATAGCTATAAAGCGTCAATTCTTATTAGCTAATGGAGAAATAAATGAAAAAAGAACCATTGATACTATAATGAAAGAAATAAGAGGTGACGCAATAGGATGTGTTACTTGGGAGTTACCAGATGCAAACACCAAATGAATATGAAATACAGTGGTGGAAACAAGGATTAAATAATATAGTTGGTTTAGATGAAGCTGGTAGAGGACCAATAGCTGGTCCTCTAGTAGTTGGAGCTGTAATGTTTCCACCTAACTATAAGTCAGAAGAAATATATGATAGTAAGAAACTTACAGAAAAGAAACGTAAAGCGTTATTTAAACTTATTATTAAGGAAGCAAGTGAGTTTCATATAAAAATTATTAGTCCTAAAGAAATAGATGAACTAAATATTTATCGAGCTACTCAAAAAGCGATGGAAGATTTATCTTTGGAATTTAAGTCTTGTGATGGAGTATTAAGTGATGCAATGCCTTTACCTGCTATTACTCATGTACCAGTAATCCCTATAGTAAAAGGAGATCAATTATCAGTCTCAATAGCTGCTGCTAGTATTTTAGCTAAAGTAACAAGAGACTGTATAATGTGTGCCTATGATGTATTATATCCTAATTATGGATTTGCACGTCATAAAGGATATCCTACTAAAGCACATATAGAAGCAATGCATATGTATGGTCCTTTACCATTTTATCGTTATAGCTATCGACCAG
>JAVXTN010000082.1:0-5354 GCA_036642635.1 Erysipelotrichaceae bacterium | reverse complement strand
CACTTTAATCATTATGAATTTACTTGCAACTAGTGTTTTTACACACTATAATAAAATTAGTTCAATTAAAGACTTTGATGTAACACCACCTAAAATGAATGGCACAAATATTAATTATATAGATGATACATTCTCAGTAAAGAAAAAGTTGATTATTGGTGATAAGTATGATGTTGGTCCTATTGAAAAAGTAGGAACTACTGAAATTAATATAAAGCCTAATAACGATAAACAGAATGTTGACTTTAAAGATGGCATTCAAACAAATAAGGGAGCTAGTGGAGCTAAGAGTGGTTTAAAAACTGTTGATACTGGTGATTTGAAAGTTGTAGAAACGAAAACACCAGAGGTAGCTAATAACGAATGGTTATCAAGTGGATATGATAATCCGCCATATAATCCAAATTTTGAAGTAAAAGTAGTCAAAGCTGGTAATGAAGAGTATGTAAGGGCATTTTCATATAATGCAGATGGTACATCAAATAAGTTAGGTGGATGGCTCATGAAAAAAAGCGATATAGAAAGTTTGGCGCCTGCACAAATAGCAGACAAGTATGCCTTACCTAAAGAACCAACACATATTTGCGATGTTAAGGTTAATCCAGATTTTAATTTTCAAACAGGTATTGATAATTCTGTTGAGGGTTGGGGAATTGGAGGAAGTCAGCAATTTGATACAATGGGTAAATTCATAAATGAAGATGCTTTTATAAATGAAAGGTTAATAGGAGAGTAAAATGGAAAAAGACTATTCATATAAAGAAAATATAATATGGTTTGCTAATAAACAAATTATATTTCGCGAAAAGATAGCAGAACTTATAGAATTTGAGAAGTGTGTAATAATAAGAAATAAGTATTCAAATGAAAATCCCACCAATAATCTAGTCGCATATGATTATTGTGCCAATAAAATATGGGAAGTCGATGATATCATTAAGCCTTTAGCACCACAGACAATTGTATCAATTGGAAAAAGAGATTGTCGGTATGTAAGTATAATTACGTTTAACGGATTGAATTTATTGATAGAAGCGGATTCTGGTCGAATTGTAGAAAAAAAAATAACCAAATAAAATACTGTATTAAGCATATATCGCTTGTAGGATTACCTAGAATAAAAGGTTAATTCAAGCCACTCCCAGCGTACGAAGTTTAACCGTGGGAGTGGTTTGGATTGGAGCATTAGTAACACCGCCCTACACATATACGCCAAACAACAGGTAATAGGCTATTTTAAAGGCTTAAAGCCTGTTTTTTTACTGCACAGTTTTATCCAAAAAGTAGGTATAAGTATAAATGTTTTATAAAGTTTCGCGAATTTTACGGAATTAAATTATTTGTAACCGTAGTAATAGTGGAAGAATTTTTACCGAACATTGCCAATTCTATGTCTTTGATACGTACTAATGGTGGAAAGAGTAAAGAATCGTTAAAATTTTATGATTATTTTTTTAGAATCTTGCCGATTTGCTACCGCTCATTTGTACTAATAGTGAGAAAAGTAAAAACTTTTTGGTTAGTGCAACAAATCACCCATCTCAAGTTAGTTACTGTGTGAAAGAAAAAGGAGGACACAAACATGTCAAAGAAAGAATTAAGCATCAAGATTGATTATTTAAGTATGGTTTTCAATACACTGAAAGCTGACGAACTGATACGAAAGGTATTAGGACTTCCCCTAGACTACTTCATGATACAAAAGGCAAAGGTCAAGCATAAGGACTATACGAATCTGTATCAGTTCGGCACAATCAAAAGACGGCACAAGTGAAGCAGGTTGTTATCTTATATTGAGTGGACAAGGTTGTGAAGATTATTATAGCTTTTTACAGACCTCAAAGCATACGTACAGCGATTTCTTTAAAATATGCTTACAAATAGTGGGTAGAGGTAATTTCCAACTTACAAGGATTGATATAGCCATAGATCATAGAAATGACATTCCCTTTTTCACAGTTGCGCAGATTAAGCGGAAATTTTTGAAAGATGAATCTGTATCAAAGAGTAAAAGTTATCGTTTCGCTGAAAGTAGTTTTGATGAAGATATCGCAAAGACGGTTTGTATTGGTGATGGGAAAAACAATATAAACCGTCTTTATGACAAGGATAAAGAGCAAGCAGGTAAGTATAATCTTAACTATGAAGAAATGGGAAACTGGATACGTACAGAATTACAGTTACGTGATGAAATTGCTCATAGTTTTGCCATGTTGATGTGTGAAACATTTGGGGAATTAGGAAATCTTGCTTTTGACTTACTCTCCTCTTCCCTACGTTTTGTAACTGCTGATAAGACACAAACAAATAAAAGCAGTGGAAAACAAGTCGCTTTTGGGAACGTTATCTAGGAGCAGTCAAGCCATTAAAGCTAGAAATAGAAAAACCTAGTAGTCTACAAGATACACAACAATGGCTTATGGAAGGAGGGACGTTATCAGCTATAAATAACCATATAATGATGTACAAAAATGATCATATAGCAATGCACAATTTATATAGAGTACTTATAAGGTAAAATATTGCTTAACTAGTTACTAAAGATATAGTAATTGATACCACCAATGATTTCATAATCATTATAAAATTAAATTTCTTAAAATAATAAGAACTGAATACAAATGATTTTAAAAAAGATATTTTACTTGAATTGAGTATCATATAATCTTCTATAGAATCCTTTTAATTCTAATAGTTCTGCATGTTTACCTCTTTCTATAATTTTACCCTTATCCATAACTAATATTAAATCAGCTTCTTTTATAGTTGATAATCTATGAGCTACTACAAAACTAGTTCTTCCTAGCATCATCTTATCAAAAGCTTCTTGTACTCTAATTTCAGTAATAGTGTCTATACTAGAAGTAGCTTCATCTAATATCAACATCCTAGGATTATATAACATTACTCTAGCTATACAAATTAACTGTCTTTGTCCTTTAGATAAGCTTCCTCCATCATTATCTATATAAGTATCATAGCCTAAAGGAAGCTTATCTATAAATTCATCAGCATAAGCACTATGTGCAGCTTTAGTAATTTGATCTATGGTAGCATGAGGATTACCATAACTTATATTATCTTTTATCGTTCCGCTAAATATAAATGTTTCTTGTAGTACCATACCATAACATGATGCTATACTCTCTATCGTATATTCATTTATTGGTTGTTCATCAATCAGTATTTGGCCTTTATCTAATTCATAAAATCTCATCAATAAATTAATTAAGGTAGTTTTACCACATCCTGTTGGACCTACTATTGCTATTTTACTTCCACTTATTGCTTTAAAACTTATATCATCTATAGTTTTATTATTAGTATAAGAGAAACTAGCATTTCTTACTTCTACTGTTCCATTAGTTACACTTAGTTTCTTTTTAGATGTTTGTTTTATCTCATCTTCCTCCAATAAATTAAAGACACGATTTAAACTAGCATAACCACTTTGGATATCACTAGTTACATTAGAAATTTCATTTAAAGGTTTAGCAAACTGATTAGCATACGCTAAGAAACTTGTTAGTATTCCTATACTCATACCACTATATATAACTCTATAAGCTCCAAGTGCTGTTACACATGCATAAACAATATTATTAATAAATCTTGTACTCGGATTTACTAATGATGAATAATATTGTGCACGCCATCCTCTTTCATATAGTTCTTCATTAAGTTCCTTAAATTTAATTTCATTATTAGCTTCTTGATTATATAACTTTACTAATTTTTGATTATTTAACATTTCTTGTAAGAAGCCATTTACATTACCTCTAATATCAGTTACCTTTATAAAATACTTATGTGTCCTTTTAGCTATAAAGGTAGCACCCATTAAAGATAATGGAGTTAAACCTAATACTAAAAGTGCTACCGGTAAATCAATCATTAGCATAAATATTAATGTACCTACTAATGTTAATATTCCAGTTAATAAAGTTGAAAAACTAGCTATTAATGCTATTCCTATTTGATCAATATCATTAACTATTCTAGCTGTAATATCTCCATGTGATTTATTATCAATCCAACTTAATTCTAATCTATATAACTTATTAAAACAATCATTCCTTAAACGTTTCATACTATCATTAGTAATTGCACTAACACATAGTTCCATTATATAACTTAAACAAGAACTCCCAACAATCAATAGAACTAGTACAACTATACATTCTTTAAGTTCTATCATATTAACATTATTTATTCCTATAATTAAATCAACACTATTCCCTATCATAATAGGAACAAATAATGTTAATAGTACTGATAACATACCACTACCTATAGCTACTACAATCATTAATCTTTTATGAATTAAATATCCTAATAAACGTTTAATCATTAGAACCCACCTCACTTAAATTTTGAGAATCATAAATTTCTTTGTACACATTACAGCTATTTAATAGCTGTATATGTGTACCACAACCTACTATTCTACTATTATCTAATACTATAATCTTATCACAATCACTAATTGTATTAACCTTCTGAGTAATAAATAATTTAGAACTCTTAATCTTCTTTAAATTATTAAGTATGATAGATTCACTATTATAATCTAAAGCAGAAAATGAATCATCAAATATATATAAGTTAGTTTTACGCAATAAGGTTCTAGCAATACAGAGTCGTTGGAGTTGACCTCCACTTAGGTTTTTACCTCCTTGTTCAATTATAGTATGAATATTATAAGGATAGGAATTTACAAATTCAGCTGCTAAAGCAGTATTTAATGCTTGTTGTATTTCATCATTAGTAGCATCTATATTTGCTATCTTTAAATTATCAACAATACTATCATTAATAAGCATTGCATTTTGAGGACATATACTTATACTGTTTCTTAATGCTTTAGCTTCATAGTTATTAATAGGTTCATCATAATAGTTTATAGTACCACTACTAGTCTTATAAAACTTTAATATCAAAGATATTATAGTTGTTTTACCTGAACCAGTACCACCTATTATACCTACTGTTTCATTCTTATTAATAGTAAAGTTTATATTACTTAATACATTATTTTTAGCATTAGGATATTTAAAATTTACGTCTTTAAATTCTACTATAGTTTCATTATCTTCAATATTGGTTTTTGTTCCACTACTCATTATTGGTAGTTCTAAAATTTCATTTACTCTTATACTACTAGCACTTGCTTTAGTAAACAATATTATTAGTTTAGTTAATGCTAGTAATGCAAATAGTATTTGGGTCATATAATTTACAAAGGCTACTATTTGTCCCTGACTTAGTACTCCGATATTAACTTGTATTCCTCCATAATATAATATAAATACTATTGCTATATTAATTAGTGTATAGCTTAATGGATTTAGTAG
>JAVXTN010000081.1:0-5441 GCA_036642635.1 Erysipelotrichaceae bacterium | reverse complement strand
ACGTGGTTCATAATAAATTTATTATTTCTTTTCAGCTAGTAGAAACTCTCTATAAATAAATTTATTATTACTTCTTCTTATCATTGCTTGTTATAAGTATTTATAGGGTATACCATAATTATTGTTTTGTCAATAAACTAATAACAGACATTTCTACAATTATTATTTAATGTAAAAACATAACTATTAATGTTAAGATTATTGCTTTCTTTAACCTATTTATATGAAGATGTCTTCATTCTTAATTTGTGTATTTTTAAGATATATATTTAGTTTACCGTTTATATCACTTGTAGCTAATAATATATCTTTTATATCATTTATATGGTGTTCTTTTAAATATTTAGTTAACCAAATATTATCTTTATGGATTGCTTCTAGTGCTTCTTTCATTATGTTGCCGTCTATTATAATGTTTGCTTGTAGGTAGTCTGTTGGTGGATGGTATTTAAAGTCATTACAACTGCTTGGTCTATATTTACTTTTTAATAAGAATGATATTTGTCCATTAGTTTCCATTATTGCATAATTGATTTGTGATAGATCAAAGTATCCTGCTGTTCTTGCTTGTGTTAGTAGATCGTTTATATCATAATTATTTTTTTTAAGGTTTGCTTCTATTATTTTTCCTTCATATATTATTAGTACTGGTTTTCCGGTTAATAGTTTTCTTAATGTTATACTTTTAGATGTAAGTTTTTCTATAGTGTAGGTGAATATAACCATTATTATCATTGCTATTAGTGGTATTTGGATTGGTATTGTTTCATCTATTGCCATTGTTGCTGCTACACTTCCGATAGTTATTCCTATAATATATTCATAGATTGATAGTTGTGATATTTGTCTGCTTCCTAATAGTTTACCTAGTAGTTGTAATATGATTATAGTAAATAAACTTCTTATGATGGCTTCCATAATTGTCATATAAAACACCTCCATTATTAATATGTAGATAATGGAGGTGTTTTATACGACTATTTTATTGTTTGTTTGTTGAATTCATCTGCCCATTCGAATGCTTTCTTTGATATTATTACTGCGATTATTTCATTTATTATTGCAGCTGCTGCTATGGTTCCTTGTACAATTTTTGCACATTCAGGTGCTGGTCCACTTAGTACTGATACTGCTATTCCTGTAAATACTAATGATACTCCTGAATGTGGAAGTAGTGTTAGTCCTAAATATTTACGTACAGTAGCTGGTGATTTAGTAATAGAAGCCCCAAAGTATGCACCTCCATATTTACCTAAAGCACGAGCTACGATATATACTACTGTGAATAATCCAGCACCTAATATAAGATGGTAATCTAATGGAACACCTAAATTAAGAATAACTACTATTAGGGAAAAAGCTAAGATAGGATTGAAAGCATTCATGATGTCATTAACTTTATGTTCAGGTATCATATTAGCAAATGTTGCTGAGAAAGCCATTCCTATTAACATAAAATTAAGTACTGGTTTAGGTAATATAAAACTATTAAATATATAACCAATTCCTGATGATATAAAAATCATTCCTATAACTATCATTAGTGTAGTTTTTAAATCAAAATCTTTTTTTAGTATTTTACCAGTTATAAATCCTACTGCACAACCAATTAGTAGTGGAATGATTACTACTAAAGCTATAACATATATAGGTAATTTTTGGGTAGATAGCATTGATGAAACAAATGCAATTACACTAAAGAATACTACTACTCCAACCATATCATCTAGAGCAGCCATAGGTATTAATGTTCTTGTTACAGGTCCATCTGTTTTAAATTCAGATACAATAGATAAGGCGGGTGCAGGAGCTGTTGCAAGAGCGATTCCACCAAATATGGCTGCTAGATATAAAGGTATATTCATAAAATAGAAGATTACACCAAATACTAGAGTAACAAATGCAAATGTTCCTAATGATTGTGTAAGTGTGGTAATTATAATTGCTTTACCTGATTTTTTTAGTTTTGACCATACTAATTCACTACCTATCATTAAACCTACAGCGCATTCTAATACATGAACAAAAGTTTGATATATGTTATTGTCTAGTAGGGAAGAGTTAACTAGGTTTATTGCATGTGGTCCTAATAACATACCTGCTAGTAGCCAACCTAATATTGCAGGTAACTTCAATTTAGATATGAAATGACCAATAAGGAAAGCTATTAATATAGCTATTATAAATCTTATAATTAACATTGTGAATCCTCCTTAGCTATACCAAATAGCATTAAATTTATAATTTTAGCTAGAGCTATTTCATGTTGTTTCATTAGATCTTCTAATTCTATATTTGGATTAGCGTGTTTCTTAAAATAACTATTAAATAATTCTTGAAATAATATAAAATAATTCAATGCAGTTTCTTCACTTACACTATCTCTCAGGTTTATATGCTTTAAAGCTTCTTTAAAGTATTCTATACATTGATTATCAAAACTAGATCTTAGTTCTAATAATTTATTTGTTAATTCTAATGGTGGTTGAAATACAGTGTAGAAGAATAGTCTTCCTAAAATTTTATTGGTATTAAAGAATTTAAATCTTTGATTTAAATAATCATTTATTCCTTTTGAGAAATCAGTAAAATCATAATTTACTGAATTTATATAGTTTGTAAAACTTTCATAGCATTGTTTTACACATGCTAAATATAAGTCTTCTTTATTATTATAGTAATGATATATTAGTCCTTTAGATATATTATTATCATTACATATATTATTTAAAGATGCTAATTGATAGCTATTATTTGAGAATTCTATAATAGCTGCTTTTAATATTTTATCTTTACTAGATATTGCTTTATCAGTTTGTTTCATGGTTACCTCCGAATTATATATATTATTGACCACCTGGTCAGTGATAAGATTATAACAGAAATAAACTGGGTGGTCAATAATATATAAAAAAAATTAACGGCTATATTACTATAGCGGTTAATTTTTTTATATTATATATTTATTTCTTAGAAGCCATATATTTTTCATATATTATTCTTAGTCCTTTAAAGGTTAAATTAGGATCATATTTATCGATTAATTCAGTTTCATTAGCTATTAGACGTCCTAAACCACCAGTAGCTATTACTTTCATATCAATACCTAATGTATCTTTAAATTTATTAATTATATATTCTACTTGACCTATGTAACCATATACTAGACCAGCTTGCATACTAGCAATTGTATTTGAAGCTAATATAGATTTAGGCTTTTTAATTTCTATTTCAGGAAGCTTAGCAGCTTTTGAAGATAGGGCTTGTGAACTAATTTCTAAACCTGGAGTAGTTACTCCATATGAGAATACTCCATTAGCATCTACATAATCAAAGGTAGTAGCAGTACCAAAGTCAATAATAAGTACAGGACCACCAAAGCTATAAAAGGCACCAGCGACATCAACAATACGATCAGCACCAACTTCACGTGGATTATCAGTTTTAATTGAAATACCTGTTTTTATACCTGGACCAACAATAATTGGTTCACAGTTGATGTATCTTCTAATACCATTAGTAAATGAATGCATAAGTTTAGGAACTACACTAGATATAATAACATCTTGAATACTTTCAACATCAATTTTCTTAGAAACAAGAAAGTTTAGTATTGTGATTCCATATTCATCACTAGTACGTTTAAAACTTGTAGTTAATCTAAAAGCACCTATAAGATTATGTTGGTCATAGATTCCTAATGTAATATTTGTATTTCCAATATCAATAACTAATAACATACTATTTACCTACCTTTATTTTATGTATTTCAAATAATCTATTTAGAATTAATTTAGCTAATTCATCTTTACTCATTATATCCATCTGATCACTAGAGTTAGGAGTAATAAGCGTAACAACATTTGTATCGGTTGCAAAACCAGCACCTTCAGTAAATAAGTTATTAGCTACAATCATATCTGCATTCTTTGCTAAACATTTAGAAGTAGCATTATCAATTAAGTTTTCAGTTTCCATAGCGAATCCACATATTACCTGTTTACTAGTTTTATTAGTTCCTAAATTTAATAAAATATCTTTATTTTTAATGAAATGAAGTGTTAAGTCTTCATTATGTTTCTTAATTTTATTAGGAGCTACTTCACTTGCACGATAATCACTAACTGCAGCTGCCATAATAATAATATCACTCTCATTCTTATAATCTTCTATAGCATTAGACATCTCATTAGCAGTAGTAATATTAATTACTTTAGCTAATTGAGGTTTTGCTAATTCAGTAGGGCCTGTAACTAAGGTTACATTAGCGCCATATGCAATAGCTGCTTTAGCTATTGCATAGCCCATCTTACCAGTAGAATGATTAGTTATATATCTTATAGGGTCGATGGGCTCCCTAGTAGGGCCGGCGCTAATGAGTATATTAAGTCCTTTTAATATTTTATCTTTACAAAGATTATATTCAATCATTTCTTCAATTTTACTTACATCAGGCATTCTTCCTATACCTGATGTACCACAAGCTAAATATCCACTATCAGCATCCATTACTTCTATACCATATTCCTTTAGTATATTTATATTACGTTGAGTAATTGGGTTGTTATACATGTTAGTATTCATAGCTGGAACTACTAGTTTTGGACCATCATAAGCTAAGAATGTTGTAGTTAGCATATCATCTGCAATACCATTAGCTAGCTTAGCTATAACATTAGCACTAGCTGGAGCTATAACAAATATATTTCCTTTAGTAGCTAATGAAATATGTTGAGTAGATCTTACAGTTACCTTTTCAAATGTATCTATGAATACAATGTTATTAGTAAGAGCTTCAAAGCTTAATGGCTTAACAAACTCACAAGCATTGTTAGTCATAATTACTTCTACATCATAATTTTTTTTAATCAAGTTACTAGTAAGTTGAATGCTCTTATAAGCAGCTATTCCTCCACTTACTCCAAGGATTATACATTTCTTCATAATTAGTTCCTCACTTTATTTATAATAGGTTTACATGCTTTATAAACAGCTAATACTATAATAGCACCAAACGCAGCCTCTAATAAACCATTAACACTTACTACTGACATTAAAACACCAAGTAATGCTTCATAAGAAATTTCTTTAGCAGCAGCATAACTAGCACCAAAGAAAACATAAATACCACCAAGTACCAAAATAGTATTAGTAATAGCACCAGATAACGCAGCAACTATTACACTTACATATTCATTAAAATGTTTCTTTAAAACACTATAAACTAAAGCAGAAATAACTCCTAATAAAATTCTTGGAACCATAGCAATAATTATACTATTGAATCCTCCATGAAATTCTCCTATTGAATAGAATGGTGAAAAACAAAAACTAGTAATTCCTGGAGCTATTGTATTAGATATAATACTACAGATTCCAAACATACCACCAACTATTGCACCACCTTTAACTCCTAATATAATTCCAGCTATTATAACTGG
>JAVXTN010000080.1:0-5443 GCA_036642635.1 Erysipelotrichaceae bacterium | reverse complement strand
AAGTAATGAATTAATAAATAATGCAGTACAAACACTATTAAATAATGATTTTTGGATGCTTTGAACATTAGTATTATTGAATACGTATATTTCAACTTCTCCTCCTTCTCTTTCGAAGGCTTGTTTACAGTCGTATTCACAGTTTGTTCCTGGGAATACTGGTATTATTACTTTTGGTTTTTCTATTGTTTTACTTGCTTTTACTCTTGATGCTGTTGCATAGGTTGGTGTTGTTATATTCTTTTTATCTTTATCTACTGTTGTTGGATAAATTTTTTGATATCTACTTTCCCATGCTTCTATTGCTTCTTCTATTGCTATTGTTTCTTTATTTATAATTATTGTATTTTCTTCTGTTGTTGTTCCTAATAGTATTAGTTTTGGATCTTCTATCATTGTTTCTGCTTCTAATATTATGCTTCCTATTCTTAATTTGAATAGGTCTACATTAGTATTAATGTTTACTCCAATTTTATTTCCAAAGCTCATATTAGCTATTGTTTCTGCTATTCCTCCGAATTTAACTGTACTTGCTGCTAAGATTTTATTGTCTTGCATTAATTCATGTATAGTTTCAAAGTTCTTTTTAAGTTGTTCATAATCTGGTACTCCACTATCTTTAGGATTATGATTAACTAAATAGATGTAGCTACTAGTTTGTTTAAACTCTGTTGATACAATATCTTTTGCTTCTGCTGTTCCTACTGCAAATGTTATTAATGTTGGTGGAACACTTATATCATTGAAGGTTCCACTCATTGAGTCTTTTCCTCCAATTGATGGTGTTTCAAATGCTATTTGTGCTTCTACTAATCCTAGCATTGCTTGCATTGGTTGTCCCCATTTGCTTGGTTCAGTATGTAATCTTTCAAAGTATTCTTGGTTTGTTAGGCGAGTTTTCTTATAGTCTCCTCCTAATGCACATATTCTTGCTAGTGCTTCTACTACTGAATAGCTTGCTCCTAAGTATGGTGAATAGATTGATACTTCTGGATTATATCCATATGTCATCATACTTACTGTATTTGTGAATCCTAGCACTGGTAACTTTTGTACACTTCCTTCACTTTTAGATAGTTGGTATTTTCCACCATATGGCATTAATACTGTTGATTTACCAATAGATGCGTCAAACATTTCAACTAATCCTTTTTGAGATGCAGTGTTTTGTTGTTGTAGATTAATCAAGAAATCTTCTTTTAACGATTTCTTGATGGTAGTATTAGTGAAGGGATTGGTTGTTTCAGTATTAGCTTTCATTATTACGTCTTGGATTTGTCTTACTCCATTAGTGTCTAAGAAATCTCTACTGATATCTACTATCTTTTGTCCTTTAAAACTTAATACTAATCTTCTTTCTTCTGTTACTTCAGCTACTAGTGTAGCTTCTAGGTTTTCATCATATGCGTATTGTTTAAATTCTTCAAAGTATTGAGGTTCTATTAGTACTGCCATTCTTTCTTGTGATTCAGAGATTGCTAATTCAGTTCCATTAAGTCCTGTATATTTAGTTGGTACTGCATCTAGATTTATTGATATTCCATCTGCTATTTCTCCAATTGCTACACTTACTCCTCCGGCTCCAAAGTCATTAGCTTTCTTTATTAGACTTGTTGCTTTCTTATTTCTAAATAGTCTTTGTAGTTTACGTTCAATTGGTGCATTACCTTTTTGTACTTCACTTGAACATTTAGTTAGTGATGTTTCATTATGTTCTTTACTTGATCCTGTAGCACCACCTACTCCATCACGTCCTGTAGCTCCTCCTAGAAGGACTACTATATCTTTAGTTGCTGGTTGTTTACGCATTACCCAATCTTTAGGCGCAGCTCCTACAACAGCTCCTACTTCCATTCTTTTAGCTACATAACCATCATTATATATTTCATTAACATAAGTAGTAGCTAAACCTATTTGGTTACCATAAGATGAATAACCATGAGCAGCACCCTTAGATATTCTACTTTGAGGTAATTTATTAGGTAATGTTTCTTCTATACTAGCATTAATATCTCCAGCACCACTAATTCTCATAGCTTGATAAACATAACTTCTACCAGATAATGGGTCTCTTATAGCTCCACCAATACATGTACTAGCTCCACCAAAAGGCTCAATCTCTGTAGGATGATTATGTGTTTCATTCTTAAACATTAATAGCCATTTCTCATCAGTACCATTAACATCAACATCTATTTCTATACTACAAGCATTAATCTCATCAGATATTTCCATATCATCAAGTTTACCAATCTTACGTAAATGTTTACCACCAATAGTAGCCATATCCATAAGTGTCATAACCTTTTTATTATTATGTACAGACGTTCTTAAACTAGTATATAAATCATAAGCTTTTTGTATATCTGCTTGTAACTTACCTTCTTCAATTTTAACATTTTGTAAAATTGTTTCAAATGTAGTATGACGACAGTGATCACTCCAGTAAGTATCTAATACTTTAATTTCTGTTAATGTAGGTTCTCTATGTTCTTCATCCTTAAAGTATTTTTGAATATGTAATAGATCTTGTTTACTCATAGCTAATGCTAATTCATTACGATAGTTTTCAATTTCTTCTTCACTATAACTTATGAATCCTTTAACTACTTCTACTGGTTCTATTTCTACATCTTCATTGTATTCTAATACATTTAGATCTTTTTCTCTCATTTCAACTGGATTGATCAAATAGTTCTTAATTTTATCAATTTCAGTTTTAGTTAGTGTCCCTGTTAGTTCTACTATTCTTCCGCTTTTAATTACTACATCTTTTTTATTGTTTAATAGCATTAAGCATTGTTCTGCTGAATCGGCTCTTTGATCATATTGTCCTGGTAAACATTCATATATAATATATGACTTATTTGGATCTAGTTCTAATGTATCAAATACTTCATCAGTTACTGCTTCACTTACTACTTTAGTTTTTAGTAGTGCTATATCTTGTTCATCAGCATTAAATACATCATAAGTATTTATTAGCTTTAGTTCTTTTAATGTATTAATTGCTAGATTGGCTACAATTTCTTTTTTAAGAGATTCAGCTTCAATAGTATAGGCTGCTTTCTTACTTACAAATATACGATAGTTCATAGTGACCTCCTTGTTTGTGTTATTCACAAACCTCCACGTTTGACATTGCTAATATTTTATCTTCTTGTTCTTTTCTAAATGTGTCTAGCTTAGTTGCTAGTTTAGTGTCATATATTGCCATCATTTCTACTGCAAGGATTGCAGCGTTCTTTGCTCCGGCGTTTCCGATAGCTGTTGTTGCTACTGGTATTCCTCCTGGCATTTGTACGATTGATAATAATGAGTCTAGTCCGTTTAATGCTTTAGACTGAATTGGTACTCCAATTACTGGTAGTGTTGTTGATGAGGCGATAACTCCTGCTAAGTGAGCAGCTCCTCCAGCACCAGCAATAATTACTTTAATACCACGTCCTCTTGCTTCTCTTGCATAGGCTAGTGTTTGTTCAGGTGTTCTGTGTGCTGATAATATTCTTACTTCATAGCCGATGCCAAATTCTTTTAGCATTGCTGTTGCTTGGTTCATACATTCTAAGTCTGAGTTACTACCCATAATTACGCTTACTTCGATCATTTTCATGTCCTCCTAATTAAAAAAACATATTGCAAAAAATCAACAATATGTAGCATAAAAATCGTTTAAATTTGATATTGATATAGAATTCCTGTATGTTGCTTTCATACTATCTGCCTCCTATAAAAATAAAAAAAGCGTGAGTGTTGCAATAGATGCCAAACCTCTTTATCGCCTTTTAAATTCTTCGTTAAAAAAGTTTTCTTTTGTCTGAATGTGGATTGAATCCAAACTAGAAAGTTATTTATTAACTTACCTTATAATTCTACTAAATATCATGCACTTTTACAACACCTAAATTCACTTACTTTTATGTAACCATTTACATTTATACTATTATACCCTCTTTTTATGTTTTTTCTTCCCCTTATGTTTATTTTTATCTTTTTTTACTTCTATCTCTTGTTTATCTTCTATCATATTACTAATTTTAAATTCAGTATATTTACACTTCTCTTCTAAACTATTAACATAACTATCAAAATCTACCACCATATCTACCGCCATATCTTTATCTTCTATAGCTTCCTCATTCTTTTCTCCCTCTTCGCTATAAACATCCACCCCGGTCTCTATGACATCCTCTTGTTTACTTAATGTTATATAAGCATGCTTCATACTTATCTTTTCTAAGTTACGATCAATTGTACATCTTATATGATTTAAAGCACTATCTAAATTAGCATTAATTATATTCATAAACTCACTAAGTCTTTGTTTAAGCATCAATTCATAAGACTCACTAAAATTAACAATCATACTCTTAATATCTAATTCATTTAATTTATCATTAGTAAGCTTAAGTATTTCGTCCTTACGATTAATAATTTCATTAACTCTAAAGTAATCTTTTAAAGCTAATAATAAATCATTAAAACTAACATTCTTAACTTCTTCATAACTTAAATCATCAAAGATAGAAATATACTTACCTATATGATAAATAAATACTCTATATAATTCATCTATTGGTAAATCACTTCTTAAATACTCAATCATCTTATTAACAACTATATCTCTCTTATCTCTACTCAATCTACAAAAGAAATTATTAACAAAATTATCAATCACTTTAGGCAAAGGACTCTTTCCTAAACTATCAACATACTTACCTTCTTCTTCTTTAAAACTATATAATTGATGATTATCAAATACATCTTTTAAAGTTATATTATTAATACTACTTCTATATATTCTAGGTTCTTTAATATGATTAAAGAAACTAGATACACAATCATGTTCATTTTCTATTAATAATACTTTATTTAAGAAATCAGTAGTTTTAGATCTATTAGAATACATTTCTAAAAGATCATTATTAAGACCAGGAGTATTTATAGCTATAATATTAAATATTCTAGAATAATTATTAGAATTAGTAGTTAAACTAGTATATAAAGCTAAGTTACCACCTTTAGAATGACCACATTGATAAACATTATAACCTAGGAAATCACAATTATTGATATAATTTAAAGCAGTTAATTGTTGAATAGTTACTGGTTCTATAAACATTTCAACATTATCAATCCAGTCTTGCCATCTAGTATTAAATACATGTTCATCATATATCTCACTACCACGATATAATACAATCATATCCATATCTTTAATAATTCTATAAATTACTACACCACTATTACTATTATCATTATAATAATCTATTACTTTATAATGTTTATACTTTGAAGCATCTATAAGTTTTAATTCATTTAACATCCTAGAATTATAATAACTACTAGAATATTCATTACAAAAACTAGTATCATTTAAAATACTATTAATTACTAATTCTATGCTCAGATTACTTTGATAATTAATAATATCAAAGTAGGA
>JAVXTN010000079.1:0-5455 GCA_036642635.1 Erysipelotrichaceae bacterium | reverse complement strand
ATAAGCACATGATAATAACTGATAACTTGTGCATATCGAATGATAGTTGTTTACAACCATCATAATAAGATATAAAATAGATGTACAACTAGAAGGAGTGAACGTATGAACAATAAACTATTATTAACATTATTAGATGAAAATGCTAAATACAGTACTACTGATTTAGCTAGCGCTTTAGCAGATAGTGCTGAAAACGTTGAATTAGCTATAAAAGAACTTGAGGATAACCATGTTATTTTAGGATATCATACTTTAATAAACTATGATAAAACTAATATTAATAAGGTTATGGCTATCATTGAAGTTGATGTAACACCAGAACGAGAGTTTGGTTATGATCGTATTGCTAAAATGATTTATAAGTATTCTGAAGTTGATACTATGTATCTTATGAGTGGTAAATCAGAATTCTCTGTCTTAGTTGTTGGTAAGACTATGCAAGAAGTTGCTAACTTTGTTGGTACTAAGCTTGCTTGTATTGAAGAAGTAGTAGGTACATCTACATACTTTATTTTAAAACAATATAAAGTAGATGGTGTAATTTATGAAAAAGAAGAAGAAACAAAAGAAAGGATGATTATTAGCGCATGATATATGAAAACTATTTAAGTGATACAGCTAAGGAAATTAAACCTAGTGGTATAAGAAAGTTTTTTGATTTAGCTACTCAAATGAAGGATGTTGTTTCCTTAGGGGTAGGTGAACCTGACTTTGACACTCCTTGGTCTATTCGTGAAGCTGCTATTTATTCTATCCAAAGTGGTAAAACATTTTACACTGCAAATAAAGGGTTACCTCAATTGCGTGAAGAAATATGTAAATATTTAAAACGTCGTTTTGATTTAGATTATGAATGGAAATCTAATGTTATAGTTACTGTTGGTGGAAGTGAAGCGATTGATATTGCTTTACGTGCTGTTGTTAACCCAGGTGATGAAGTAATTATTTTAACACCATGTTATGTTGCTTACGAACCAGGAGTAGTATTAACTCATGGTATTCCTAAGATTATCAAATTACAGCATTCTAACCATTTTAAATTAACTCCTGAAGAACTAGAAGCAGCTATTACTCCCAAAACTAAAGCAATCCTCCTTAACTTTCCTAGTAATCCTACCGGAGGTATTATGACTCAGGAGGATTATGAAAAGATCGTTCCTATTATTAAGAAACATAATCTTATTGTTATTAGTGATGAAATATATGCTGAATTAACATACAATGACAACCATGTAAGTTTAGCTCATTTCCCAGAAATCAAAGATCAAGTCATCGTAATTAATGGTTTTTCTAAAGCATATGCTATGACTGGTTGGCGTTTAGGTTATGTTTGTGCTAATAAAGTATTTACTGATGCAATGGTAAAGATTCACCAGTATATTATTATGTCAGCGCCTACTGCTGCTCAGTATGGAGCTTTAGAAGGTCTTAAATGTTGTGATGAAAAAGTTGAAGAAATGAAGTTAGCATATTTGGCTAGACGTAACTTCATAGTAGATGGCTTTAATAAACTCGGTTTAGAAACTCATGTTCCTGAAGGAGCATTCTATATATTCCCTTGTATTAAAAGTACTGGAATGACATCTCAAGAATTCTGTAATAATCTTCTTAATGAACAACGTGTAGCTTGTGTACCTGGTGATGCGTTTGGTGAAGCTGGTGAAGGCTTTATTCGTGTTTCATATGCTTACAGTATAGAAGAGATTAAGGTTGCATTAACAAGAATTGAAAAGTTTATGGAATCATTATCTACATGTAAATAAATATTAAAAAAGTTAACCGTAAAGGTTAACTTTTTTAATATTGGGATTTAGAACCAGTAGCTATTTCTACTCTTACTGTTTTACCCTTTATAGAATTCTTTTCTAAATACTTAAGAACACGTTGTCCTTTACCATTATGTATGTCTACATAAGTTACATTATCACGTATATCGATTATACCTATATCTTCAAAAGCAATATTAGGACAATCCATTATAGCGCCTACTATATCTTTAGCACGCATTTTTTTAATCTTACCTGCATTAACATATAAAGTAGTAACATCCTTTTTAACTAAATCTGTTTTATCATTACGAAGAGCAAATATTTTACTTAAGGTTTCTAAAGCAGCTTCTTCGTCTTTAATTCTAATAGTAGCGGTATCTTTAAATTCAAATGGTATTCCAGTAGATTCTTCTATTTTATAACGTTCATCTCTATCCCCATAACCAATTAAACTAATAAGTTTACCATAAGTATCCTTACGTGCACTTCTACCCATTCTATGTATATAGTTTTCTACAACATTAGGTAAATCATAATTTATAATATGTGTTACGTCATCAACATCTAATCCACGAGCAGCAACATCGGTAGCTACTAAGATACGTTTCTTTCCAGCTTTAAAACGTTCAATACTAGCAGTACGTGATTTTTGGTCCATTCCACCATGTAATATTCCAACACACATACCATTCCTATTTAAGAAATTGAATACTTGATCAACTCTATCTTGAGTTTTAGCAAATATTATAGCACTATCAGGTTTTTCACTTAACAATACTTTATAAAGAATATCAAGTTTATCTTCCTCTTCTACTTCATAACTATCAATTTTTATACGACTTTCAACCTTATTTTCATCTCTTATTGATAATGTTTTAGGATGATCTAAGAATGTTAATGCTAAAGCTTTTATTTTTTCTGGCATTGTTGCTGAGAATAGAGCTGTAGTATGTTCTGTCTTTATATAAGATAGTATCTCTTCTACTTGTTCTATGAAACCCATATCTAGCATTTCATCTGCTTCATCTAACACAACATATCTTATATTATCTAAATTAAAGGTACCTTGAATTATATGATCTAGTACTCTTCCTGGTGTTCCTATTACTCCATGTACTTTACCTTTTAGTTGTTGTCTTTGTGCATCATAACTTGCATGTCCATAAACACTTACTAATCTGAATCTTTCATATGTTGCTATAGCATCAATATCTTTACGAACTTGATTTGCTAATTCTCTTGTTGGTACTAGTATTAGTGCACTTGCCTCATTTTGTTCCCATACCATGTCCATACATAATGGAATCCCATATGATAATGTTTTCCCACTTCCTGTTTGTGCTTGTACTATGATATCTTCTGACTCGCTTAATATTGGTATTACCTTCTGTTGTACTGCAGTAGGTTCAACAAAACCCAACTTATTAATCGCTTTATTTATATTTTCACTTAACTTGAATTCTTTAAATTTTTCCATAACTACCAACCTTTCCCCTATAGTATACACGAATACGCATTTAATGACTAGAAATATCGAAGGGGGATGGTTGGTAGTGCCATAAATAAGGGTTTTATCGTTAAATAATCATAAGCATATACAATAAAATAAACTAACAATAAACTAACAAAGCAATAAATTATTTATCACTAAGAATATTAATTAAATTAACCTCCAAAACTAAACGCTCAATTGATACATGAGTGTAAATGCCTTTAGTGATGTCATAACATGAATGACCAATAATCTTCTTCACTAAAAAATCATTAAGTTTATTTTCATAACATAAAGTAGCAAACGTATGTCTAGTATCATAAGGAGTATGAGTCATTTTAAGAGAGCGCATTAAAGGTTCAAATATATTCAACCTAAAACTATTATAAGAATTAGAATTAACAGAATTAGAAAGCAAATATTTATAACTATTATTAACACTTATAAGTCCTTTGATAATTGGAACAATTTCATCATGAAGAGGTATAATACGATTCCTCCCATTATTTGTCTTTGAACCAGCAATAATATATTTATCACTAAGATGGATATTTATACGTTCAAGTTCAAATAGTTCTTTAGGTCTAAGGCCCGTATAAATTAATAATAAACATATTAAAGAACTATAAGATCCATTTTTCCATAACAATTTTATCTCTTTATGTATAAAAGGAACATGAAGTTCTGTTTGTTCCTTTATACTTGTATACTTTATATAAGTAGAGTAGTCTTTTTCTACATAATCATATTTTATTGCATAGCTATAAATTTTTGAAATAACTGTTCTAGCTTTATTTAACTTTGATTTTCCACTTTTTTCTCTTACCATTTTTGTGAATATTGGTTGTATATTACGGATATCTATATCAACTATACTCAGTTCAAATAGTTCTGAAAAATTATTAATGGCAGCTTTATACCCTGTTTTTGATGATGATGAAAGATATTGGATTTCCTCTTCATATATACTATTCCATATTTCTATTAATTTAGGTTCTTTATGCATATTTGTTATATATCTTGTTTTTACTGTGACACTTGGTAATGCTTTTACTGCTTCATCACGTGTCTTAAAGTATCCTATAGGTTTCTGTTGCTGTTTTCCATTTTCATTGTTATACCCGATTGTTATGCATGCTACCCAAGGGTTGCTTCTAATTCCACTTAACTTATATATTGATCCTGTTCCTTTTGCTCTTCTTTTATATATCATTTCATTCCTCCACTTATTTCTTTATTTACTTCTCTATATGCATTGCTTCTTATTATCCCTTTCCTCCTTAAATGCCTCTCCAAATGTTTGTTAGTTTATTTAAACTTACAAAGTTTCTTCATTTTATATTCATTTATAACGGTTTTATGGCCTTATCCTTCATCTCCCCCTTGAATTTACTCAATATTCCCTTATAATAAAGGGGAGGTGAAGATATGTATAAAATAATGATTATAGAAGATGACAATACAATAAGGAATGAACTAAGTGTTTACCTTACTAAATATAATTATGAGGTAATTACTCCAATTAACTTTAGTAACATCATAGAAGATGTTACTAAAGCTAAACCACATCTAATTTTATTAGATTTAAACCTACCTTATTATGATGGCCATTATATATGTAAAGAAATAAGAAAAACTAGTAATACTCCAATAATAGTAGTTACTAGTAGAGACTCACAACTTGATGAATTATTAAGTATTAATTTAGGTGCTGATGATTATATTACTAAACCTTATAATCCTCAAATTCTTTTAGCTAGAATATCTGGAGTAATTAAAAGAAGTTATGATGCTAATAATGCTAATATACTACAATTAAATAATATAGAATTAAATATATCTAAAAGTACTTTAAGTACTAATGATAATGTAACAGACCTTACAAAGAATGAATTAAGAATAATTCACTGTTTATTTATAAACAAGAATAAGATAGTATCTAGAACAGAACTTATGCAATATATGTGGGATTGTGATTTATTTATTGATGATAATACTTTAACTGTTAATATTAATCGTTTAAGAAAGAAATTAGAGTTTATAAAACTAGATGATTTAATTACTACTAAGCGAGGCTTAGGATATATCATATATGAAAATTAAAGACTTAATATTAGATAAACTATATCTAATTATATATACTATATTTATAGTTATATTTTTATATTTTTTTTGTAAAGTAACTAATGCT
>JAVXTN010000078.1:0-5510 GCA_036642635.1 Erysipelotrichaceae bacterium | reverse complement strand
AGATGTACTTATAGTGGATCCACCACGTAGTGGTTTAGATGTTAATATGCTATCTTGTATTATGCAGTCTAAAATTAAAACAGTAATATATGTATCTTGTAATCCAGCTACTTTAGGTAAAAACCTAGCTGTTCTTTTAGAAAAATATAATATTGAATGTATTAAACCAATAGATATGTTCTCTCAAACAGCTCATGTAGAAACAATAGTTAAGCTTACTCGTAAGAGATAATAACTTTTATAATTAACGATGAATACTTAATGAATTCATCGTTTTTTTATATTTATAAATAAATATCATTAAAGAATCTTAGATTCATATGATAGTTATGAATTAACAATACTCAAAATGAATATGAACAGCAATAAATTATTATTATAATAATATATATTATTAGCAAGTTTATAAAATACATTTTAATAACTGTGATAAATACTCAAGTTTGTAAAAACTATTTTATAAACTTGTTTTATTATTATATATATGTTAGTATAAGATTAAATAATAGGAGGTAATATATGATAATTAGAAAAGAGTACTTGAATGACTTAATTAATTTGAAAGAAAAGAATTTGATTAAGGTTATTACCGGTATTAGAAGATGTGGTAAATCAACACTATTTCAATTATACAAAGATTATTTGAAGAATGTAGGTATATCTGATGAACAGATTATTATGGTTAACCTAGAAGAAGCTGAATTTAGAAATATTAATAGTCATGAACAGTTATATGATCATGTTTTAAATAAACTTTTAAAGGATAAAATGAACTATGTTTTTTTGGATGAAGTACAACAAGTTACTAACTTTCAAAAAGCCGTAGATTGGTTATATACAGAAAAGAATGTAGATTTATATATTACAGGATCTAATGCTTTCTTATTATCTGGTGAATTAGCAACATTACTATCAGGAAGATATGTAGAAATTAAAATGCTTCCACTATCATTCAAAGAATATGTGTCATATTTCCAGGAAAATCATAATAATGCTGAACTGTACGCTAACTATCTACAAAATAGTTCTTTTCCAGGAACACTAGAGCTAAATAGAAATAAAGATATTAAGAATTATTTAGAAGGTATTTATGATTCTATTGTATTGAAAGATATTATTTTTAGAAATAAAATTTCTGATGCTTCGTTACTTCAAATACTAATAGAGTTTATGTTTGATAATATAGGAAATATGTGTTCTGTAACAAATATAGTTAATACTTTGAAAACTAATGGGAGAAAAATCAGTATTCCGACACTTGATACTTATTTGATAGCCCTATGTAATAGCTTCATATTATATAAAGTAGGAAGATATGATGTTAAAGGAAAACAATACTTAGCAACCGGACATAAATACTATATAGCTGATATAGGATTAAGATATTATTTATTAGGATCAAAACAAGGTGATATGGGGCATACATTAGAGAATATAGTATATCTAGAATTACTAAGAAGAGGCTATGAAGTCTATATAGGTAAAGTAGAACGTAAAGAAGTAGACTTCATAGCCTTAAATTCAAAAAATACTGAATATTATCAAGTAGCCTTAAGTGTAATTGATGAAAAAACACTAAGTAGAGAACTTGCATCTTTGAAAGCAATAAAAGATCATAACCCAAAATACTTATTAACAATGGATTATGCACCAAATACTTCTTATGATGGGATAAAACAACTTAATATAATTGATTGGCTATTACAATAATATAATATTTATGATATAATTCAAACCAGTTAATGATAGGAGATATAAAATGAAACTAAAAGATGAAATGAAAACACTAGATAGTAGTATAAGAATGGAACTAGAAAAAGATAAGAAATACCTAGATGACAGTATTATAATGGATAAAGGTGTATATAGATTTCTAAATGTTTTATTAGTATGTTACTATACTATATTTGTTATATTTTATTTTTATAAAATAGCAGTTCATAAAGATGCTTCATTACCAAAAATAGATGCTGGAATAATTATAGTAACTATATTATCATTATATATATATGTAGATAATAAAAGAAAGAAAAGAAAGAAAAGGAAGTAGGAATAAAATTTAATTTATAACAAAAACTAGTTGCGTATGCAACTAGTTTTTGTTATACTAGTAACACTGTAAAAGGAGACAATTATGCCAACATTGAATAAGTATGCATCTATTATATATAGAATATCACAAAAGTACTTTGATGAAACACTACTAGAATATAAAATAGGATGTGGACAACAGTTCTTTCTACTACATATTTATGAGATGCCAGGAATATCCCAATACGACTTATCAATAGTAGGACACTTTGATAAATCAACAACAGCAAGAGCTATAAAAAAGCTATTAGAACTAGGCTATATAAAAAAAGAAATAGATCAAAACGACCAAAGAATCAATCATCTATATACTACAAAATTAGGAAATGAAGTGATGCAAAAAGTATATACGATGCTAGAAGAATGGCACCAAATACTAACTAAAGACCTAAACAAACAAGAACAAAACATGGCCGAAGAACTAATGAATAAACTATCAACAAACGCAATAAACAGCATTAAAGAAAGTAGAAGGAATAAGAATGGAAACAACAATAAATAAACCAAGTAATAATCCATTAGGATACAAACCAATACCAAAACTATTATTAAGATTCTGTGTACCAACAGTCATAATGATGCTAGTGAACTCACTATATAACATTGTAGACCAAATATTTATTGGACAAGGAATAGGCTATTTAGGAAACGCTGCGACAACCGTAGCATTTCCTATCACAACCATAATACTAGCACTAGGAACATTAATCGGAGCCGGAGGAAGCGTAAACGCAGCAATAAATTTAGGAAAGAAAAAAGAAAAAGAAGCAGAACGTACATTAGGGAATGTCGTTCTGCTACTAGTAGTTGCAGGAATAACTATTACGACATTGGGGTTGGTTTGGTTAGAACCTATATTAAGTTTATTTGGAGCTACTGCTGCTAATATGGATTATTCTAAACAATATGCAAGTATTATATTATTAGGTACTACCTTTAATCTATTAGGTATAGGATTATCTAATATGGCTAGAACTGATGGAAATCCTAATATATCAATGTATAGTATGGTAGCAGGTGCCATACTAAATACTATATTAGATCCAATATATATATTTATATTTAAATGGGGAGTAGGAGGAGCCGCAATAGCTACCATAACTTCACAAATAATATCATGTATAATACTAGTACATTACTTTAATAAAAAAAGTTATATGAGAATAAAATTAAGTAATCTAATACCTAATATTAGAATAACTAAGAATATATTAAGTTTAGGAGTATCTAGTTGTATAACTCAGTCAGCAATAACATTAACAACTATAGTTATGAATAATTCATTAGTATACTATGGTAATCTAACTAGTATAGGAGGAGATGTAGCTTTAAGTTCAATGGGGATAGTAATGAAAATAGCTATGATTATAACATCTATATGTGTAGGAATAGGGATTGGAGCACAACCTATATTAGGATTCAATTCAGGAGCAAACCAAATAAAAAGAATAAAACAAACCTATAAGTTAGCAGCAGCTTCAGCTACTGCTGTATCAATAATAGGCTGGTTAGCCTGTTTGTTAATACCTAATCTAATATTAGCTATGTTTGGTAATGATAATGCAGTATTTACACAGTTTGCTACTAAATGCATGAGAATCTATATGGGAGGAGTATTCTGTGCAGGTTTTCAAATAACAGCAACAAGTTATTTTCAAGCAACAGGACAACCATTAAAAGCATCCATACTATCAATGCTAAGACAACTAATACTATTAATACCATTAATATTAGTACTACCTACATGCTTTGGATTAGATGGTATACTATATGCAGGACCAATAGCCGACATAACAAGTGGTATCGTAGTCTTCATGTTTATATCTTATGAAATGAAAAAATTAACAAAGAAAATAGATGAAATAGAAAAAGTAACTATAACAACTTAAAACCAACAACAATAATACTGAAAAATAGCCCTAATCAAGGGCTATTTTTCAATAGATGTGTTAAAATGGAAATATGAAAAGAGGAATATTATGATAAAAATAGCAGCCTTTGATGTAGACCATACTTTATATACTCTAGAAGGAATAAATCCTACAGCAGTAGAAGCAATACATAAACTACAAGATAATAAAATACTCTTTGTAGTAGCTACTGGACGTTGTGCTTATGCACTAGATATGATAAGTGATGCTAAACTAGAATACGATTACCTAGTAGGAGCAAGTGGAGCAATAGTAAGTGATAAACAAGGAAACATTATAGCAATCAATACACTAAGTAAAGAAACAGTAGAAAACTTAACTAAAGATGCTGAAACCAATGAATTTGAATTAGTATTTAAATTTAAAGATGCAAGTTATATCTATAATAAATATGAACAAACTATGGAGTACTTAAAGTTTATGCAGAATGTATATCAATTTACATTTAATGGAGAAGATCATACTAGACATCTAAAAGATTTACCATTAGGAGCAGTCATACATGGAGATGCTAAACTAATAGAAGAAATAGCAAGTAAATATGAAGATCTAGACTTTTTACCATTTGCAGAAGGAAGATATGATATAGTTCAAAAAGGCATAGGTAAAGATTGGGGACTTAAGCAACTATGTAATTATCTAAATTTAGATGCAACAAATATTATAGCTTTTGGAGATAATTACAATGATATTACAATGCTAAAGTATGTAGGTATAGGAATAGCTATGGGTAATGGAGAACATTGTGTAAAAGCAATAGCAGACGATATATGTGATAGTGCTGATAATGATGGAATAGCTAAAGCATTAGAAAGATATAAACTAATATAATTATGTAAAAGTTTACATACTATAACTTTAATTACATAAAGTTTCAGAAAACTGTTGACATACTATTTACAATCAGTTATTATGTTAACAGATAACAAAAACATTGAACAGAAGAGTAGATGTTTGTAATCCTTTCTACAGAGAGTTCTCACAAGGTGAAAGAGAATAAAGGAACAAACATTGAACATGGTCTGGGAGTTGTATAGTTGAACATTTATGTAAAACTATATCGGGTTCGCCCGTTAAAGCGATAAGGTATAACCTACTTAAACTATAAGTAGACGTACCTGAAGAGGTAAATATAGTGATATATTTATAAAATAAGGTGGTACCACGATAGCTTTCGTCCTTTCTAGGATGAAAGCTTTTTTATTTAACAGAATAAATAGAAGGAGGTATTACAATGATTAAACTACAAGCAATCAATAAAACATTTAACATTAACAACACTAAAGTACACGCAGTAAATAACGTATCAATAAATATTGAAGATCATACAATCTTTGGTATCATTGGCTTTAGTGGTGCTGGTAAATCAACTCTAGTAAGATGTATAAATTTATTAGAAAAACCAGATTCAGGCCAAGTAATAATTAATGATAAAAATCTACTAGACCTAAACAAACAAGAACTAAGAAAAGAAAGGAAAAAAATAGG
>JAVXTN010000077.1:4652-5536 GCA_036642635.1 Erysipelotrichaceae bacterium | reverse complement strand
ATATATCATTTAAAGTAGATACAAAAAAATTAGAATACTTACAATAGAATAAACAACCTATATTAAATATTAAACCTATAGTTAATAATAGTTTACGTCTATTATTAAGTTTAATAAGTATATTGGATATAATATAATTTATTAAAATACTTAATAATATAAATAATATAAACTTCTTATTTATATAACCATAAAAGAATAAGTTAAATAGTAATAAGGTTATAGCTGCAAAGCGTTGATTAAATTTACATGCTATAAAATAACATAGTACACTTAAAGGAAAGAATAGTAATATAAATACATAAGAATAGATTTGCATAATTAGTCACCTTTAATCTTTTATTATATTCATTGTACCATATTCTTCCTCATATTTACTTAGTATATTATTAAATTCTTCTAAAGTATTAACTTTAGCTAATTGGTCTTTAATTTGGTGTGATCCATGTAATCCTTTAACGTACCAGGCTCCATGTCCACGCATTTCTTTCATTCCTACTTTTTCTCCTTTTAAAGCTACTAGTTTATTAGCATGTAATCTTGCTAGTTTGAATTTTTCTTCTATATTAGCTTCATCAGTTATTATTCCATTCTCTAAATAATTGACTGTTTCCTTTATTATCCAAGGATTACCTAGGGCTGCTCTACCTATCATGACAGCATCACATCCTGTCTCTTCAAGCATTCTTTTCGCATCTAATGGTGTTTTAATATCTCCATTACCTATTACTGGTATATTTACTGCTTGTTTTACTGCTTTAATGATAGACCAGTCAGCAGTTCCTTCATACATTTGTTTACGAGTTCTACCATGAACTGCTATAGCAGCTACTCCTATGGATTCTAAAGATTTAGCTAGTTCTACTGCATTTATATGATCATTA
>JAVXTN010000077.1:2115-4642 GCA_036642635.1 Erysipelotrichaceae bacterium | reverse complement strand
AACGCATTTTAACCGTTACTGGTTTATTAACATTAGCTATTATTTCTTTTATTAAATTAGTAGCATAAGGGATATCTTTCATTAAAGCACTACCACTACCTGCTTTGATAACTTTGTTTACAGGACATCCCATGTTAATATCAATGATGTCACAATCACAATTTTTATCAATTTGGATAGCAGCTTTAACCATAGAATCTATGTCTTTACCAAAGAGTTGCATAGTTAAAGGATGTTCATCTTTATTAACGTTTGTCATACCTAATGTTTTTACGTTTTGGTACATTAAAGCTTTGTCACTTACCATTTCAGCATATATTAAGCCTGCACCAAATTGTTTAGCGATAGTTCTAAATGCTTCATTACTTATTCCAGCCATAGGAGCTAATACTACTTGATTAGCTATTTCTATGTTGCCTATTTTCCACATTATTTTTTATACCTTTCAACAAAGTTATTAAGATCGATTAGTTCTGATTCTGAGAATTGGTATTTCTTTCCACAGAATTGACATACGCATTCACATCCATGGTCTTCATTAATCATTGTTAGTCTTTCTTCTGAAGTTAGGGTAGTTAGAACACGTTTAAATTTTTCTTTTCCACAATTACAGTAACCATTAATATCTATCTTTTCTAAAATATTGATGTCATCATAGCATTCATCTAATATCTGTTCTAATGTTAAACCATCACTTAAATATGTTGTTATTGGTTTAAGTTTCTTTAGTAGTTGTTCACTTATTTGGATATCTTCTTCTGTTGCATCTGGCAGCATTTGAATTAGTAGTCCACCACTTGCTAAAATAGTGTTTTCTTTACTTACTAATACACCAAGTGCTACTACTGAAGGGCGTTGTTCACTCATTGCAAAGTAATAGGCAAAATCATCGCCGATTTCTCCGGTTTGAAGTGCTACTGTTCCTCCAAAACTGTCTTTCATTGCTAAATCTTTAGTTACTTTTAGGGTTCCTTCTTTACCTACTGCTATTCCTACAGCTAATTTTTTTGTATCATTATATGTCATGTATTGGTGAGGATCTCCGACGAAGCCTCGTACTTCACCATTACTTTTAGCATCTACCATGATAGTTCCAATTGGGCCACCACCATTAATTTGAATAATAATTTTCTCTTCTTCATTTTTTAGCATAGATCCCATTATACTTCCGATACTTAATGTTCTACCTAAAGCTGCTGCTGATGTTGGCCACATGTCATGATTTATTCTGTTTTCTTCAACTAGATTTGTAGTTTCATTAATGTATATCATTACTCTGCCTTGTCTTGCCATAGCTTTAATTAATCTATCTTGATGTTTATTATTTGTCATATATATACCTCACTATTTCTGCATAAGTATAACATATTTTTAATGATAATTCATCCTACTATCTTTCTATCTACATAAAAGGACCTGCTTATTAGCAGGTCCTTTTAATTTAATCACTTGATCATTTTATCATTTAATCTTACTTATCTTTTTTTTCTTTAGTTTTTGTAGTCTTAGTTGTTTTAGCAGTTTTAGTTGCTTTTGTTGCTTTCGTTGCTTTTGTTGCTTTTGTTGCTTTCGCTTCTTTAGCTTCTTTAGCTACTTTAGTTTCTTTAGCTTTAACTTCTTTAGTTTCCTTAACTTTAGCTTCTTTAACTGGTTTAGTTTCTTTAGCAGTTTTGACTAACTTAGAAGTCTTTGTTGCTTTTTTAGCTTTAACTGGTTCTTCCTTTATCATGAATGTAGTCATTCTATCTTCAGGATTCATGATAGGTTCAGCAGTATTAGCTATCTCTTTAATAGCATCAATAGTATCTACCTTAGGAGTAGAAACAACAGTTTCATCTGTTTTTGTTTCTTCCTTAATATCAATTAGTTCAGGAGTATCTTCTACTACTTCATCAACTGGAGTATTAGCAGGTTCAATGAATGCATTAGGATCGTTTAATTGGCCGAACTTTTCTAGGTTTTGGATTTCTTCACTAGTTAAAGTTTCTTTATCTAATAGAGTATTAGCTATTAATTCTAATAATGGTTTATGTTCTTTAATAACTATTCTAGCACGATCTAAAGCATCATTTATAATTTTACGTACTTCATCATCAATCTTTTTACCAAGATCAGGTGAATACATATTTTGGTCTTCACTGTAACGGTTATCAAATAGGATTGGTCCTAAATCTGACATACCATATAGTTTTACCATATTACGAGCAACTTCACTAGCTGATTGTATATCACCAGTAGCTCCATTACTTACATCACCAAACATAATTTCTTCAGCTGCACGTCCACCCATAGAACCAACAATTCTAGAAAGAAGATCACTCTTAGTTTCATAGTATGTTTCTTCTTTAGGTGTCATTAAGTTATAACCACCAGCTTTACCACGAGGTACAATAGTTACTTTTTCTACTGCATAAGCACCTTCTAGTTTTAAACCAATAATAGTATGTCCAGCTTCATGGAAAGCAACACGTTTCTTTTCTTTTTCACTATATTTCTTAGATACTTTAGCAGGTCCACCCATAACACG
>JAVXTN010000077.1:0-2105 GCA_036642635.1 Erysipelotrichaceae bacterium | reverse complement strand
AATAGCTTCTTCTAAATCTACCATGTGGATTTCTTTTTGTTCTGAACGAACTGCAAGAATAGCACCTTCATTAAGTACGTTTTCTAAATCAGCACCAGAGAATCCTGGAGTTCTTTTAGCAATATTTTCGAAATTTACATCCTTAGCAAACTTCTTATTAGAAGCATGAACTGCAAGGATTTCTGTTCTTCCTTCTTTATCTGGTAAATCAACTGTTATTTGACGGTCGAAACGTCCAGATCTCATTAATGCTGGGTCTAGTACATCAGCTCTATTTGTAGCTGCTATAATTACTATCCCTTTATTTTCACCAATACCATCCATTTCAACTAGTAATTGGTTTAGTGTTTGTTCACGTTCATCATTACCACCACCAATACCAGCACCACGTTTACGGCCTACGGCATCAATTTCATCAATAAATACAATACAAGGTGCAGTTTGGTTAGCCTTTTTAAACATATCTCTAACTCTTCCTGCTCCAGTTCCTACAAACATTTCAACGAAATCAGAACCAGAAATTGAGAAGAAAGGAACATCTGCTTCTCCAGCTACTGCTTTCGCAAGTAATGTCTTACCAGTTCCTGGAGGACCTACTAATAACATACCCTTTGGAATTCTAGCTCCCATATCTGAGAACTTCTTTGGGTTTCTTAAATAATCTATAATTTCTTTTACTTCTTCTTTTTCTTCTTTACATCCAGCAACATCTTTAAATCTAATTTTAATATCGCCTTCAATTTTAGCTCTAGATTTTGCAAAATCCATTGCTTTACTGCCTTGTCCAGAATTCATCTTACTAATTAAGAAGAATCCTAAACCTAACATTACTACTATAGGTAGAAATGATGTTATTAAATCTAATATGATATTCCTTTGAGTACCATCAATAGATGTAACTTTATTAGTACCATTCTCATTCAATACTTTATCTAAATATTGAATATTTGTTTCAGTCTTTGGAAGGCTTACACTAAAAGAAACATTCTTTCCTTCTTCTACATAAACTCCACTAACGTTCAACATTACCCCACCTACAGTAATATCTACGTCACCAAATGTCATTTTATCAGCCTTAGCTTTAAATTCATTTGCCGCAAAATTACTTGCTCCACTTTGCATACTAGAAACAATTAATGCTCCTATTATGAATGAAACAAATACATAGGGTAAAAACTTTAATACATTCATTTTCTTATTCATTTACTCTAACCTCCATTTGACTGGTAAACTTCTTTTTTTAGTATTCCTACATAAGGAAGATTTCGATAGCTTTGATTATAATCCATCCCATATCCAACAACAAATTCATCTTCGATGTTAAAACCACAATAATCAATTAACACTTCTTCTGTTCTTCTTGATGGCTTATTTAATAAACTCACGATTTTAATACTTGCAGTACCTTTTGATTCATATAATGTTTTTACACATCCTAATGTTTTTCCAGTATCTACAATATCTTCAACTAATAGTATATCTCGATTTTTTACTTCAGCAGCAATATCCTTCAATATTTGAATATTACATGACTTAGTTCCTTCATAGCTTTTAATTGCTATACAGTCATATTCAATTTCTATATCGATGCTTTTAATTAACTGTGCAAAAAATGGTATAGATCCATTCAACAAACATACTACAAGTAGCTTATTCTTAGTTTCAGAATAATCATTACTTATCCTTTTGCCTAACTCTTTGCATTTATCTTCTATAGCTTGTTGACTTATTAGTATTCGTTCTATATCATTATGCATTTTATCCCTCCAGGTATACTAGTTTATTTTATCATAAACCAGCTCATATTGTTAGAGTAATGTTTCACATCACACCCTAATTCAGGTACAAATATAACATTTCCCACAGAATTCACAACTACAGGCCATATTTTGCGTTCTTTTAATGATATTTTCTTATCAATAAAAAATCTTTTTAATGTTTTCTTTCCATATCTCATTTCAATTACATCATCTGTTTTAGCATTTCTAATGCTTATAGGATAATCATCTTCAAGCACGTTGAATCCTTCTATAGTATTTCCTTCATTTCTAATTTCATAATATTCTTTCTTAATTAATTCTAATCTATTATATATATCATTATAC
>JAVXTN010000076.1:0-5721 GCA_036642635.1 Erysipelotrichaceae bacterium | reverse complement strand
AAAGGATGTTCAAATATATGCTAATATGACAAAGATACCTATAACTATAGAAGGAAGTGGATTAGTAGCTAGTCAAAGTGTAGCTACTGATTCTCCAATTACTACTTCTAGTAAGATTAGTGTTAAATTAGAATAAGTTAAACACCTCAGTTCATATAATGGATTGAGGTGTTTTTTAATGATACATCATAAGATGATTAAAAGAATAAATTATATATTTATTGGTAGTCTAATAATATTTGTATTTATATGTTGTAAGTTAGGATATGAACAAATATATAATCATAATAATATTCTAGCTAAAGCTAAGGATTTGTGGGAGCGTGACTTTAATATTAGTGGACTTAGAGGTGCTATTGTTGATCGTAATAGTGTTCCTTTAGCTTATGATATTCCTAGTTCTTCTTTAGTGGTTGTTCCTGCTCAATTAGTAGATGCTAAAGCTAGTGCTAGTGCTTTAGCTAAGATATTGAGTTGTGATGAGTCTAAACTTTTAACTAAGTTAACTAAGAAGGTTAGTACACAGAAGATACAGCCAGAGGGACGATTACTTAGTGAGGAACAAGTAGATGCTATTGAGAAATTAAAGATGAGTGGATTGTATATTGTTCAGGATTCTTTAAGATATTATCCTAATGATAATTATTTGGCTCAAACTTTAGGTTTTAGTGGAATTGATAATCAGGGTTTAGCTGGTCTTGAACTTCAGTATAATGATGTACTTAGTGCTTCTATGGGTAGTTTAAAGATACCTTTTGATGCTAAAGGACATCCTATAGAAATGTATGATGAAGGTCTAGTTGCACCTAGTAAGGGTATGAATTTAGTACTTACGATTGATTCTAAAATTCAAGATATTGTAGAACGTGAAATGAATAATGTTATGTTGCGTTATAAACCTAAGTTAGCGCTAGCATTAGCTTTAGATCCTAATACTGGTCAAATTTTATCGATGGTTTCTAAGCCTGATTTTAATCCTAATAACTATCAAGCTTATAGTAGTGATATTATTAATCGTAACCTTCCTATTTGGATGAGTTTTGAACCTGGTTCTACTTTTAAATCTATTACTTTTGCTAGTGCTTTAGATCTTAACTTATTTGATATGTATAAAGATGGTTACTATGATCGTGGTTATGAACTTGTTGGTGGTGCCCGTATTAAAAGCTGGAAAGCTGGAGGGCACGGCCAACAAACATTCCTTCAAGTCCTTGAAAATTCTTCTAATCCAGGTTTTGTTGAAATTTCTCGTCGTTTAGGTCTTGATAATACAGTAGACTTTGTTAGTCGTTTTGGCTTTGGTAAAAAGACAGGCGTAGACCTACCTGGTGAATCAACTGGAATAGTCTTTAAAAAATCAGCTATGGGTCCAGTTGAACAAGCAACAGTTGCCTTTGGTCAAGGCCTGTCTGTAACACCTATCCAATTAACTAGCGCCTTTAGTGCGCTTGTTAATGGAGGTACTCTTTATGAACCATATATTGCTAAAGGATTAGTAGAACCAGTAACAAATGATTTAGTAATGGAAATCAAACCTAAAGTTGTTCGAAATCCAATTAAAAAAGAAACAAGTGAATTAATGAAAGTAGCTTTAGAATCAGTTGTTGCTAATGGTGGAGGAAAAAACGCATATATGAATGGTTATCTAATCGGTGGTAAAACAGGAACTGCTCAAAAAGCAGTAAATGGTGCTTATCTACCGAATGAATATATACTGTCTTTTATTTCAGCTGCCCCAATTAATGATCCTAAAATAGTATTATATATTGCTATTGATTCCCCTCAAAATGATGTCCAATATGGAGGAACAGTTGTAGCCCCAGTAGCTAAAGCAATATATGAAGATGTACTACCATATCTTAACGTATCTAAAACTAATAAACAAATCCCCAAAAAGAAAATGTATCTAGATCCTATTGAAATTAAAGTAAATAATTATATAAATAAACCTAAATCCGATTGCAACCAAGTCGGCTTAAACTTTATCTTTATCGGAGAAGGACCTAAAGTAATTGATCAACTCCCAAAAGCAAATACAATATTAAATGAAGGTGGAAAGGTGTGGATATATCTTGGAACGTAGTTTAAAGAATCTATTAAAGTGTATAAATATCATAACTGAACTAGATGTAGAAATATTAGGCATTAGTGATTACCATCTTGATGTCGGACCTAATTGTTTATTCATAGCTAATGATGGCTTAACTAACAAGGTTGATAAATTCATAGATGAAGTAATATTAAATAATGGTTATGTTATTACTTCAACTAACTATTCACATCCTAATGTAATTAATGATGATCAGTTAATCGAACATATACCTACATTAATTTATAATTATTATGGAGATCTAAACTCTAAATTGATAACCATTGGTGTTACAGGCACCAATGGTAAGAGCAGTGTTACTAACTTCATTTATCAACTATTAAATATGAATAACTTAAAATGTATGTTAATTGGTACTAGTGGTGTTTATTGTAATAATGAAAGAAATGAATGTTTAAATACTACTCCTAGTTTAGTTAGTTTAGCTAGATGTTTTTATAATGCTATGCTACTTGGTTGTAAAAGCATTGTTATGGAAGTCAGTTCTCAAGCTATAGATGAATTAAGGATAAAGCTTATTAAATTTAATGTTATAGCTTATACTAATATTAGTAGTGATCATATCGATTATCATTTAACCTTTACACACTACCAATATAGTAAGTTTAAACTTAGAAAGTATTTAAAGAAAGATGGAGTAATATTAGTTAATAATAATGATTATAACTTATATGAACTATATAAGTTAAATAATTATATAGCAGTTACCTATGGCATGAACGCTCACTTTAATATAAGTGATATTAAAGTGAGTGATCATGATATAAAGTTTAAGATTAAAGGAGAAGATATGGTTGTTAATATTATAGGGGAATATAATGTTGAAAATTTAGGATGTGCAATATCTGTTTTAAATTTATTAAACATAAGAATGGATAAACTAAAAGAAGATGTAAAACAAATAAAAGGAGTAGCAGGAAGACTACAAGTAATTGAACAAAAAGAATTTAAAATATGGATAGATTATGCACATACTACAAGCGCTCTATGCGCGCTAATGAAATTTGCATCTAAAGTTAAAGCCAATAGAATTATTCTAGTATTTGGATGTGGAGGAAATAGAGATATAACAAAAAGACCCCAAATGGGACAAATAGCATGTCGCTATGCTGACCAAGTAATAGTATGTGAAGACAACCCAAGACAAGAAAACAGTGAACAAATATTTGAAATGATAAAAGAAAAAGCCCAAAATAATCTAATAATTATAAGAAATAGAAAAGAAGCAATAAAACATGCTATTAATATAGCACAAAAAAGTGATATAATAATAGTCGCCGGAAGAGGCGCAGAAACTTATCAGATATTTAGTGATTATAAAATTGCTCAAAGTGATTTAGATATCGTTGAATCTATTATTGCACAGGAGGATTAATATGTTTTTAAAACTTATATTAGCTTTAGGAATTAGCTTGATAATTACATTAGTAATTATGCCCAAGCTAATTCCATATTTACATAAAATTAAATTTGGACAAACAATTAGGCAAGAAGGACCAAAATCCCATCAAGCTAAAACAGGAACTCCAACCATGGGAGGAATAGTATTTGTTATAGTACCCATTATAACATTGTTAATAGTTGATATAAATTCTATAGCTAACAAAGAAATGCTACTAGTACTATTTGCATACTTAGCATATGCAACAATAGGATTTATTGATGACTATATAATAGTTGTAAAAAAGAATAATGAAGGTTTAACACCAGGAAAGAAATTCTTTATGCAATCAGTAGTAGCAGTAATCTTCTATCTAGTATTTAGTACCTTTGCTACAAGAACTATTATGCTACCAATTCTAAACATTAATATTGATTTAGGAATTCTATACTTTCCATTAGTATATATTATGCTAACAGCAGAATCAAATGCTGTAAATCTTACTGATGGACTAGATGGATTATGTGCAGGAACAAGCATTATAAGCCTTACTCCATTTTTAATATTTGCTATAATTCAAGAAAAACAATCATTAGCAATACTATTAATCGCAGTAATAGGAGCACTATTAGGATATTTAAAATTCAATTTACATCCAGCAAAAATATTTATGGGAGATACCGGATCCTTAGCATTAGGAGGACTATTAGCAGCAAGTGCAATGATACTAAAAAAAGAACTACTACTAATAATAATTGGAGGAGTATTTCTATGTGAAGTACTATCAGTAATGATACAAGTAATATCTTATAAATTAACTAAAAAAAGAGTATTTAAAATGGCACCACTACATCATCACTTTGAATTAAGTGGATATAAAGAAACTCAGGTCGTAATAATGTTTTGGAGTGCAGCTCTAATATTATCAATCATAGGCCTAGTGATAGGAGTAATCTAATGAAAAAAATACTAGTAATAGGAAGTGCAAGAAGTGGAAAAGCAGTAGCGAAACTTCTAGTTAAGAACAATTATAAAGTTATAATAACCGATAGGAATACTATAGATGATAAAGAAGAATTAGAATCACAAGGCATAGAAGTAATAGATGGAGGACACCCAGACTATTTAAAAACGACAGAATACAGTTTTGTAGTGAAAAACCCAGGGATACCATATTTTAACCCATTTGTTAAATACTTTGTAGATAATAAAGTTAAAATATATACTGAAATAGAAATAGCTTATTGGTATGCTAAAAAATTCAATTATGGAGCAATAACAGGAACTAATGGTAAAACAACTATTACATCTATATTAGAAGCACTATTAAGTTATAATGGTAGAAGTATAGCAGCAGGTAATATAGGATGCCCATTAAGTGAAATAGTATATAATAGAGGTAATGAAGAACTAGATGTAGCCTTAGAATTAAGTAACTTTCAACTATTAGGAATAGAAAGCTTTGCTCCTCACGTAAGTGTTATATGTAATTTAGCTCCAGATCATTTAGACTATATGCCAACAGTAGAATCATACTATGAATCTAAATGTAATATATATAAGTATACTAAAACTAATGATTATTTTTTAAGAAATACTGATGATCCTATAGTAATGAAATATGCTACTAATATACCATGTAAAATTATAGATTTTTCTTTGACTAATAAGAATGTAGATCTATATTTAGATGAAGATAATATATACTATAAAGGAACTAAACTATTTAATACTAGTATATTAAAATTAGTAGGTAAACATAATGTATGTAATGCTATGATAGCTGCTTGTATGGCTTATATTATGGGAGTAAGTATTACTAATATAGAACTAGGTTTATCATGTTTTAAAGGTGTAGAACATCGTTTAGAATATATAGGAACTAAATTAGGAGTAAACTTTTATAATGATTCTAAAGCTACTAATACACAAGCAGTAGAAACTGCTTTAGATTCCTTTAAAAAAGATGTAATAGTATTAGTAGGTGGACATGATAAAGGAATTCCTTTTGATGATTTAAAAAGATTTAATGATAGAGTAAAACTATGTGTTGCTTTTGGAGAAACTAGAAATAAATTTAAAACAATCTTTAATAATATAGAATGTGTAGAAACAATGGAAGAAGCATTAAATTATGCTATTAAACATTCTAATAGTGGAGATACTATATTATTATCTCCTGCTTGTTCAAGTTTTGATCAGTTTAAAAACTATGAAGTAAGAGGTACTA
>JAVXTN010000075.1:0-5822 GCA_036642635.1 Erysipelotrichaceae bacterium | reverse complement strand
CTATTAATAAAATTAAAAAAGAAGATTTATTAATTACTAAAGTGGATGAAAATGGAAAGAAAAATTAAAGTCATATATATTGGCAAAATACTTTTATATTATATATAAAAGGTATTTTGTCAATAATATGAAAAAGATATGGATAGGATACATAAAATGAAATAGTAAAATTATTGTCGATTACTAAACTAATTTTACATGTAAGCAATATCATTATAAAGAAGGAAGAATAATACTTTTATATTGAGTCTAATAGTATTATAATGGAACACTGTAAGACGGAGGAAAGAAAAATGAAAAAAATTATAGCAATAAGTATTATAGGATTATTAATGATTAGCGGTGCAAATGTAAGTGCAAAAGAGAATAGTGAAGAAGGAAACAATACTATGAATGGAGCTCCTACTCAATCAGCAGCTGCAGCAAATGAATATTATGCTAAGAAGAATTTGAAAGAAAATCCAAGTATTATATCAAAACCAATAGGAAATGTAGTTGGAGATAACCATACATATGGAAACTATGAAGCAACTGCTAAAGCAACAGTAATAGGATTTGCTCCATTTAAAGCAATAACAGAGAACAATGCTAAGCATTCATTAGAAATAGCACCAACTGCTAAAGCATCACCTAAGAATAAAAGAGTTGATAATTCTGATCAACCAGTAGTGAAAACAGCTTTTGAAGAAAGTGCTGGAATACTATTATTACTTATATTAGGATCAGCTTATTTAATGATTAATTATAAATATAGAACTAAACATACACAAGTAGCTTAGTAGTTTATTTACAAGCTCCTACATATGCGAAATATAAAACTTATTAATGCTTTTTGAAGGCCGATTTGTAGCATAGGTATGTTACATTAGATTTAAATGAGTATAATGACATAGAACATAGAACATGGAGGAAGTAAAATGAAAAAACTAACTAAAACAATTTCTACTTTATTATTATCTACACTATTTATTGGTAGTAGCTTAATGATGGGGATGGATAGTTCTAAAGCAACTAACTTTTCACAAACATTAGATCCAAACAATTTAGTTTGGGAAAAAGCAACAGATAATAACCCATTAGGTGGAGCAGTAAACTTTAATGGAGTTATATTTGGTGACTTTAAAGGGTTTGTAGATACAGAAGGACCACTAGCATCATCTGGAACTGTTGATGCTTCTCGTGGAATATCTTCAACAAAGCCAGGAGATACTTATCTTTCACATAATGGATGGGTTACTCCAGATGCAATAGATGATGGAAAAGCTAAAGATAATAAAGTAGGCTTATTATTAGGCGATGGAAAAGCTTATACTAAAACTTTTGTAGAGTATGGAAAGATAGTTTTAGGAAGTAAAAGCACTTACGCAAAGGATCCAAGTAATTCACGTATTATAAAAACCAACGCTGCTGATAAATATATGGCAGATGCTAAAGCTGATTTAATAGCATCTAATGCTAAAGTTTATGCAAAGAAAGCTAATGGAATAATATTTGATGAGAAATCTAAAGAGTATACTAGTGATTATCCAAATGAAGGAAGAACTTTTGGGGCAATGGTATTTAAAGGTACTGATGCTAAATTGAATATATTTGAATTAGATTATAGCTTATTTCCAAAGATGAATGATAGTATGATTATCTTTGATGTTCCTGAAGATTCTGGCTTGATAATTAATGTTAAAGATAGTAGCAATAAAACAATTATTATGTATGGCGGTAATAATGCATTTTATCAAGGATCGACAGCTAAAGAATTACCTTTAATAAGAAAAGGAAAGACATTCGTAACACCAACTGCAGAATTTGCAGGAAGAGTATTATGGAATGTTAATCCTTCAGTTGATAAAATTAATTTCCTTCCAAATGGAAGTAACTATTTATTAGGAAGTGTGTTATGTCCTAATGCCGACGTAAATCCATTAACTGGTTCTTCAAGTGTTAATGGTGTATTAGTGGCGAAGTCTTCTACTGGTGGTCCAGGTTCTGGTGGAGCTGAACTTCACTGTTTCATGTTTAGAGGAGTAGATGCTAGTGGATCAACTAATCCAGTAGTGCCTCCTAAACCAGTGGATCCTAACAATCCTACTAATCCAGTAGTTCCTCCTAAACCAGCAGACCCAGCTACTCCTGTTACTCCAGTTAAACCAAATCCAAAGCCAAATGTGCCAAGTGATCCAAATAACAACAATAACAGTAACAATAACAGTAACAATAACAACAGTAATAACAGTAACAACAGCAACAACACTAACAGTAATACTAGTAGCAATAACAATAGTAGTAATAGTAATACTAGTAGTGATATAGTAGTAGATGGTACAAAACCTAAAGCTGATCAAGATATAGATGCTTCAAAGACAGGAATTGTACAACACAAAGGATTATATGCAAGTATAGCAACTATATCTTTAGTAGGTATGATAGTAGTAATGAAGAAAAAAGTAAAAGAATAAGAGAATAAAAATAAGTAAATAATGAATCAAACTAATAAAAGGCGATAAATCGCCTTTTTATTTGAAATTAAAGAAGAAATAAAGTAAAATATAGAAGTAAAAATATAAGGAGATGCTCATGAAAATATTAGTAATAGGAAAAGGTGGTAGAGAACATGCATTAGCATATGCTGCCAATAGAAGTAAGAAAGTAAAACAAGTTTATGTAGCACCCGGTAATACTGGAATGCAAGACGTAGCTAAACTAGTAGATATCAATGATAGTGATATTGAAGGATTAGTAGCATTTGCAAAAAAAGAAAATATAGATTTAACAATAGTAGGACCAGAATCAGCACTCTCGTTAGGAGTAGTTGATGCTTTCCAAAAAGAAGGATTAAAAATATTTGGACCTAATCAAGCAGCAGCACAAGTAGAATCAAGTAAAGACTTTGCTAAAAAGATGATGGCTAAATATGATATACCAACAGCAGAATATAAAACATTTAATACAAAAAAAGAAGCAAAAGAATATGTAGAATCTAAAGGAGCACCTATTGTTATAAAAGAAGATGGATTAAAAGCCGGAAAAGGAGTAACAGTAGCAACTACTATAGAAGAAGCTTATGAAGCTTTAGATATAGCATTTGATATACCAAACAATAAAGTTGTTATAGAAGAATGTTTAGTAGGATTTGAATTTTCATTAATGACATTTGTATGTGATGACTTAGTTATACCAATGGAAATAGCACAAGATCATAAAACAGCATATGAAGACGATAAAGGACCAAATACTGGAGGAATGGGAGCATACTCACCAGTAAAAACAATAACACCAGAAATAATTGATGAAGCAATGGAAAAAGTAATGATACCAATGGCTAAAGCAATGAAAAAAGAAGGAGTACCTTTTACAGGATTCCTATATGGTGGAATGATGTTAACTAAAGAAGGAGTTAAAACTATAGAATTTAACGCTAGATTTGGAGATCCAGAAGCAGAAGTAATATTACCAAGATTAGAAAGCGATTTTATCGAAGTAATAGAAAGTGTAATGAATAAACAAGATATAGAATTAATATGGAAAAACAATGTAACCGTAGGAGTAGTAATGGCTAGTACTAACTATCCACAATCATCAACTAAAGATGCAATTATAAAAGGAATTGAAGATGTAGAAACATTAGTATTCCATATGGGAACAGCAAAAAAGAATAATGAATTAGTAACAGCAGGTGGAAGAGTACTTGTAGTAGTAGGAGAAGCTAAAACATTAGAAGAAGCTTATGCTAAAGCATATAAAGAAATAAAGAAAATTAAATGTGATGACCTATTCTATAGAAACGATATAGGTAAAAAAGATATGGCATAGCCAAGAAAGAAGAATGAAAATGTATAAAAGTGATTTAGAAATAGCTCAAGAAGCAAAAATGCAAACAATAAATGAAATAGCAAAAAAAGTAGGAATTAATGAAGATGATTTAGAATGCTATGGTAAGTATAAAGCAAAACTTAGCCTTGATGTATTAAACTCACGTAAAGACAAAGAAGATGGAAAACTAATATTAGTAACAGCTATTAATCCAACTAAAGCTGGAGAAGGAAAATCAACAACTACAGTAGGATTAGGAGATGCTTTATGTAAATTAGGAAAGAAAACAATGATAGCATTAAGAGAACCATCATTAGGACCAGTATTTGGACTTAAAGGAGGAGCTGCAGGTGGAGGATATGCACAAGTAGTACCTATGGAAGATATAAACTTACACTTTACAGGAGATATGCATGCTATAACAACTACTAATAATTTAATAAGTGCTTGTTTAGATAACCATATACACCAAGGAAATGAATTAGATATAGATCTAAATAATGTAACTTGGAAAAGATGTTTAGATATGAATGATAGAGCATTAAGAAAGATAGAAATAGGACAAGGACCTAAATCTAATGGAGTAGAAAGAACAGATGGATTTAATATTACTGTAGCTTCTGAAGTTATGGCAGTATTATGTTTAGCTACTTCTATAGAAGATTTAAAGAGTAGATTATCTAAGATGTTAATAGCATATAATACTAAGGGAGAACCTGTATATGTTAAAGACTTAAAGATTGAAGGTGCTTTAGCAATGGTATTAAAAGATGCTATTAAACCTAATTTAGTACAAACTGTAGAAAATAACCCTGTTATAATACATGGAGGACCTTTTGCAAATATAGCTCATGGATGTAATTCAATATTAGCTACTAAGACTTGTTTAAAGTTAGCTGATTATGTAGTTACAGAAGCAGGATTTGGAGCTGATTTAGGAGCTGAGAAGTTCTTAGATATTAAATGTAGATTCGGTAATTTAAAACCAAATGCAGTTGTTATAGTAGCTACTATAAGAGCTTTAAAACAACATGGTGGTATAGCTTTTGAAAATCTAAAAGAAGAAAATGTAGAAGCTATGTTAGAAGGATGTGGAAATCTTGCTAAACATATAGAAACAGTTAAGTCTTTTGGATTACCTTATGTTATAGCTATAAATGAATTTGTAAGTGATACTAAAGAAGAAGTAAAAGCATTAGAAGATTGGTGTGTAGCTAATAATGCTCCTATGGCTTTATCTCAAGTATGGGAAAAAGGATCTGAAGGAGGATTAGAATTAGCTAAAATAGTATTAAAAGAAGTAGAAGAAAAGAATAATTATAAACCAATATATGAATTAGAAGATGATATGGATATAAAGATTAATAAGATTGCTAAGACTTGTTATGGAGCTAGTAAAGTAGAATATTCTGATTTAGCTAAAGAACAGATGGAAGTATATAAGAAACAAGGATGGGATAAAATGCCTATATGTATGGCAAAGACTCCTAATAGTTTAACTGATGATGCTAAAGTTTATGGGGCTCCTAAAGGATTTACTATTACTATAAGAGAGTTTAGACCTTCATTAGGTGCGGGATTTATTGTTGCTTTAACTGGTAGTGTGTTAACTATGCCAGGGTTACCTAAACATCCTGCTGCTTTAGATATGGATATTAATGAAGAAGGACATATTAAGGGATTGTTCTAGAAGATAGTGTTTGAGGGATTTATATATTAGAAGGTAAAGGGAAACAAAAGCCACAGATGGAAAGATATCTGATGGCTTTTTTTATTTCATAAGGAGGTTATTGGTTTAGGGGTGGTTGGGTTGTGGATTAAGGATAAGAATGGTGATAAATGGATAATTAGTTGGATTAATTGTGGCAAATATGGGGAGAACTGCATAGAATATAGGGTGGATTAAATTTTTATAAAGAAATATTAAAAAAAGAAGAAAAAAACGTTGACATGAAAGAATAGAAATGGTATTATTAACAAGCGCTAAACGGCGCAGAAATAAGTTTGGTCTTTGA
>JAVXTN010000074.1:0-5836 GCA_036642635.1 Erysipelotrichaceae bacterium | reverse complement strand
TAGCATTTCTTGATTTGGTGTAAATAGACAGAACGCTCTCTTAAATAAGTATTCACCACACCTTATATAATCATAATAAGTACTATTACTAATAGAATTGATTTTTGAAATTTTACGAACCTTATATTCACATAAGTAGTTTTCATAAAACAACTTTAAACAAATAGGATCATAGTCTTTAAAATAACTATTAATAGTCTTAATAAATAATTGAATAGCATTTCTTTCATCATTAATCTTAGATAATAATACATCAGCCTTTTCTATTCTAAGTTGGACATCATTAGATCCAATAATAGAACTAGAATACTTATAATCCAAATAATCGTAATTCTCTACAAATATCAATTCATTACCATGAACATAATATGATCCATTTGCGCTTAATAATAGTTTAATTATTTTCATAAAACCTACATCTGGTTCAAGGTTGTTGTATTCAACATCTTCAATTACCTTCCAGAAACTTCCACAATTTAAATATTTACGCATTTTATTCACATTGCTTTAGATCTAAACTTTTAATAATATGATCTAATGCATACATTATTTCTAACTCAGTGAATTCTCTTTTTTCTATTTTATTTTGAAGAACTATCCTTGGCAACTTTAACCATTTACTTAATTCTTCTATGTTATTTTGAAGAACCGAAACTGTATCTAATTTGTTAAAGCTATCGTTAAAATTAATTTCACCAAACTCTATCATTTTCTTTATAGATAGTAATTCATATTTATCTTCATATTCAAGTTGATTTCTTTTAATAATGTTATCAATTTTTTTAATAGACTCTAAAGACTTCTTCATTGAATCACACCCTTTCCCTACATGGACATGATGTCCATGTTGATAGCTACATCTCTAAGCCATCTGCTAAATTTTGGTCTAAGTTGTCTTCAGCATATAAACATGCTGCAATCCTATCATACTTTCTTTCAGATACTGAATTTAATAATTTTTCAGGAGTTGGTACTTCTTTGACTTGCATACTCTTCAATAATTGTAATGTCATATCACAATCACCTAATGCTTGATGCTTTTGAGTATCTGTAATATCCATACCTTTACATGCTTCTGATAGTTTAAATCCTGTACCACGAGCATTAGGAACGTTAATGAAGTCTTGCCATTCTTGCATTACATCCCCAGAAAGTTCAAACCATTGATTAACCTTTTCTTCTTGTCCATATAACTGAGCTGTTTGCTCCATTAAACGTGCATCAAATTCAGTATTGTAACAAAATATAACTTTACCTTCAAGTACTTTAGATAACTGGTCTACATATTCACTAAATGGTTTAGCATTACTAAGTACTTCATTAGTTATACCATTAACAGCACTAGCTTCAGGTGACATCTTAGCAAACATGGGTTTAAACTTCTCATTAAATAATTCATTGCCAGCATAATCTAATATGCCTAATTCTACAACCTCAGCATTTTCATCAAGGCCTGTTGTTTCTGTATCTAATATTACTACATCTTCTAATATAAAGTTTTTCATTAACTTATCCTTTCTTACATGGACATCATGTCCATGTGATTGTAAATCTTTGATAATGTGTTTTAGCAACTGCTTAACATCCTGTTATATTGGATAGTTGCTCTTTTATAAAATTCTAATTGATTAATCATTTTATCTTTATCATTGTCATCATTACATAATGATTTATAAAGTAGTTTATTACGTTGATCCATAACTACTACTTTAATATCAGTATTCTTATATAAAGCTTTTAAATCCTTAACATCATTAAATATATCTCGATAAGATCTAAATAAGTAAGTATTAGTGATAGTATAAATACATCTGTTTCTTTTAATCACTAATAGTTGAGCTTTAAATTTCATTTCTTTCTCCTTTCTATTTACATGGACATCATGTCCATGTAGATTAATCTTCATTAGGTTCTTCATACTCACCTAAGCTTTTAGCACTTGTAATAAGTTCACCAAGCCCTGGTATATAATCTCCAGCATCGTAAACATATTCTCTTATCTTATCTAAATCCTTTATTACTTTTTTTCTGGAGTAAGTAGGCTTCTTTTTTTCTTTCTTTTCTTCAGTAACATCAACATCACTAGCTTTAACATCATCATTATCACTTTCTTTAGTATCAGATAATAAACGTTGTACTTGTCTTCCAGAGATATTCATATGCATCCCTATCCAGTCAATCTTAAGTAGTCCTGTTTGTATTCTCCCTTCTGCTTTAAGAGCTAGATATATTTCAGCATATTCTTTAGCTCGTAGACTTCTATATTCTTGACTCTCTTCACGTTGTGAATTAGAATCCATAATCATTAATTGTTCTGTAAGTATACTATCTGGTTTAGGTATGATAATAACAGGTACATCATCAATTTCTAATGATTTTAAAGCCGTATATCTTCTTTCACCATTAATAAGTACATACTCATGATTATCACGCTTATAACACGTTAATGGCGTTTGTAGTCCATTCTCTTTAATAGAGTGTGCTAACTCTTCAATGTTAATAATAGGTGCATTATTAAGTTCATTTACATTTAGATCATCAATACTTAATGTAGTAATCTTTGTATTACTATACATTTGACTACTCCCATTCAATAAGTCTTCTATAACAGCCATACTCTATTCCTTCTTTCCTGGACATGATGTCCATGTAGCAATTAACTCATCACAAAGTTCTTTATAATCTTGTCCAACGTTTGAGTTGCCTTCTACAACTGGTACTTTTTTATAACCTGCTTCAGTTACTGGTTTAGATTGATATCTAATTCTAGTATTAATAGTGTTATCTTTACAGTTACCTATAATCTGATCCATACGTGCCTTATCAATTTTAGTGTTATTAACCATTGTGAATAGCACTTTATAATCAAGCTCTAAATCATAACTATCTGCTATTTCAGTTATATTAGATAATGTAATAGCAAACCCCTTTTCTGCAGCCTTATCAATCTTTATAGGTATAATGATTTCATTGGATGCATTAAGAGCATTCACAGTTAATAGATTAAGTATAGGTGGGCAATCAATAACTATGTAATCAAAGTCTTTTCTAATGCCTTTAATAGCTTTAAACAGTCTACTGTGTTGTGCTTTGTTCTGTTCTAACATGATTTTACGTTCTGTTAGAGCTAGTTCTAAGCGACTAGGTATAAAAGATACATTTTTATGAGTACTTTCATAAACAACTGGTAGAGTGTCTTCTAATACCTCATCAATGTACTTATATTCATTACCTTCTGTTGTAAAGATGTCTGATGAATTTGCTTGTGGGTCAAAATCAATAACTAATACTTTGTTACCTAGGTTACCTAATCCTATTGCTAGGTTAATACTTGTGGTAGTTTTTCCAACTCCACCTTTCATGTTTAATACACTAATTGTTTTCATTTTATTTTTCTCCTGGGCTATTCAGCCATGTATTTAATTAATTAATCAATGTTTGCTTTTTTATTTAAAGCTTATTCTTGTGCTGTCTTTTGCAAAAAAGCATCCATTTGTTTATCCCATTTAACCTTAGCTTCGTAGAACGTATATATCTTAATTGCATTTAATAATGCTTCTGTTTCCTTACTGTTTAGTCTTACAATGTCCGTTATACTAATCTTATTTTCTGTTCCATTCTTCCATAGTTCTAAAGCTATGTTAATCAATATAACTTCCTTCTCTGCTAGATACTTCTCTTTTTCAAGAGCATTTTTAAAATTAATACCATTCTTAGATATATATTTAAGCATTGATGTAGCTACAGCATCATTAATACTTAATAAATATAGTGTTGATGTATAGTTAATATCTATATAATCAGCATTCTTACCTATCTTTTCTAATAATGAATAATAATTAACTCTTTGATTTTCTGTAATAAATTCCAGTTTCACTTTTCCCATTTCTTTCTCTCCAGGGCTATTCAGCCAATTACATGGACATGATGTCTATGTAGATTATTCTTCAATTGCTTTCATTTCATTGATAAACATTAATATAAGATCTCTTATATTTGTTTCTAATATATCCACTCGTTGCTTATAGCTTTTAATAGGTCTACAATTACCTTCAGCATCGTGATATTCTTCTTTCTTAAACCTTGCCTTATATTTTTCAAATACCATCAGGATAAGCTTATACTTCTTTGTACGTATAATAACGTCTTCTCTCTCTTCTCTAGGATTAACTAATATAGTATTGTTTCTATCTTCTTTCATTAGCATAAGATTACTGGTGGATGTAATAACGTCTTTAGCATAGTTAATCATTGCTATACGACGTCTTATAACGTTGTGATACTCTTTCTTATTCTGTCTCTTATGTATGTATACTCCTTTAATTTCACTCTTCTTAGTGAGAATAGAGAATAGCGCTACTGTAAACTTATTTTTAAGTTCTCTCATAAACTCAATGAACATATCTTTACCATTACTGGATGTAGAGTATCTAAATATCCTTAAGCTATTACTAAACATAATGTCATTGGGTATTGGGTCTCCATTTTTATCTCTTACTACTTCACCTTTCCTTTTTATAATCTTTTTATATTCCTCTGAACAGTCTTTACTAGCAAACTTACCAGTTCTAGTATCTATAGCAATTGTTTTCCTATAAGTCTTATATTGAGTTTGTTGATCCACAGCACGCTCAATTATAGTAACAATTGCATACCAGCCGTTCCTTCGCTTAACATTTTCTACGACAAAGGGTAATTTAATGTCTTTACCTAATACATTAGTTATAAAGTTCCTTATAAATTTGCCTTGTTTCTTTTGCAGCACTATATCTTTTGGATATAAGACTGTAAGCTGTACAGCATATCTACTTTTTCTAGTAGCAGTATCTCTATACTCATAATTGGCCATGAACTGTTTATATCTGTTTATACAGTCATATATGCCTAGGTCTTGGATGAAGTACGTTTTATAATCTTCAAAGTAATCATAAAACTCTTGTTTATGCAGTACTTGATAATTAATATAGATGTTATACAGTGACTCATCACACTTTATTATATTAGTACCAAAGAACTCTCTAATGCTTTCTAACTGTTGATCTAATATAAATGTATTTAAATATTCATTAATATCTTTTATCATATTGGCTCCTTATATATACGCAGTATCGTACACGAATTGCTTTTTAAGATTTACTGATTAAATTTTTTAACTAAAATTAACAATTCTATTTAGAATCAAATATTGCTTTATAAGCCTTAAACTGTTATAATGTTGTTGCAATAGCACCGTAGAAGGGCGTCAAGGTTTATTCAGGGCTTGGGCTTGTTCTAGGCTTGTTATTTCAGTATAAGTTATCATTAACTTGTATTTGGTTATTAAGTATCCAGTCACCACCTATCAAAATGTTGAGGATCTTAATAATATTTGTTGATGTCTATTTATTAATAGGCATCTTTTTTTATTTCTTTTTATTTGCTCTAGCTTTAATCAAAGCTTCAGCAACAGCTTGAACATCCTTTGTTATATAGGTCTCATCAAGTAAATCTACAAAGTCAACTTCCAGTTGGTCACATATCATGAGTAGCTTAGATAAGCTTTGATTTTGTTTTCTGTTGAATGCGCCAGAGATTTGATAAAAGTGATGACGATCTAAATTCTTTTCTTGGCACCAAACAGACAAAGTTTTAACTCCTTTTTGAGAAGCTACCTCTTTAATCAAGTTATTGTAGAGTATATCTATATATTCTTTATTGGTTTTATTCATTTTTCTTACTCCTTTCTGTTTTTTAAACAAAAAAAACGACCATAGGATAAGACCTATAGTCGTAATTAGTTTTTGGAGCGACGTTTTTTGGACATGCGAACCAATACTTTTTACAATATATTTCTTTA